>JAYSUZ010000166.1:0-3804 GCA_043718845.1 Cytophagales bacterium | reverse complement strand
TCGTCTACGGGGTAGCCTGTAGAGCTTCCACCTATTAGTACTTTTCCATCAGGTTGCAATAAAATATATTTCGCAACGCCGTTCAGTTCATTTGGTTTAAATTCGGCTTGAGCTTCTATTGTACCGTCGAAGGGCGCTATACGTGCTAACGCAAAATAAGCAGATGTTCCTGAGTTATAGGCTGAATATCCTGTTACAAATATTTTGCCGTCTACGGATGTAGTATCGACAATTACCGCTTTGGCGTAATTTGAAATGCCTCCAAAAGACACTACTACTTTTCCACTTGTACCAAATGTATTATCTATACTTCCATCAGCATTGTAGCGGTAAATAGAAAAATCAATATTTTCATCCCTTCCACATAAAATTATTTTACCGTCTTTTTGAGTAGCAATATCTGAGAGGTATACACCAATAGGGAGATTCAGGTTTTGTATTCCATTAATTCCAAAACTATTATCTAGCAATCCATTATCGCTAATTTTTATTAAATTTCCGTTGTCCAATACTAGTATTTTATTATCAGGTAGTATATGTGTTTTTTCATATCCTGAAATAGTAATAGCCGTATTATTCATTATCCCATTCGCACTTGTACCATAACTATTTATAAAGTTACCATTTTGATCTGTTTTAAAACCAGATAAATATACGTTTCCACCGCTATTTGCAGAAGATCCTAGCACTACAACATCATTTGTAGTTGTCTCATGTAAAGAATATGCTCCATTGAGAATTGACGGCGTTACTGTAAGAATGCCATCTCCATCAAACGTTTGATCAAACGATCCGTCTATATTCAGCTTGACAAGTAAATCTTCGGAAGTCGTTAAAAATGCTTTATATCCTGTAGCATATATTTTACCATCAATATACGTTACATCATTTGCCTCATTATGGTTACCTACACTAAATTTCTTGAATATATAACCATCGTTATCAAATGTAACATCTAGGTTGCCTATAGTTGTTAATCTTCCTACAAAAAATTTTGAAGTATCATTAGTAATTGAACTGGTCGAACCGCAAAATAAAATTTCACCTTGAGGCTGTAATGAAAAATTATTAAAAACATTTCCTCGATTTGCTATTTGCTGATTCCAAACACCTGTCCCATTAAAGGTAAGGTCATACAGCTGCCCCTTACCAATACTTATTTGTAGCGTTATTATTGTCAATATCAGTAGTGCCTTTTTCATATTTTTAGTGTGTCCTATTTCTACTGCACACTCACCTTCTTGCTCCCCACTCCTCTATCTGTGGTAATTACAAAATTGTACAAGCCTTTGGGAAGTGTGGAAATATCTACCATCGTATTGCCGGTGTTGTTTAGGTTCATTACTTCCTTGCCTAGTACATCGAGTACTTTGATTTGTTGGATAGTGTAGGTCGAGTTTATCGTTAGGTTTTGTGTGGCGGGATTGGGGAAGAGGGTGAGAGTGGTACTGATATCAGTACTTGCTAACGTTTCCGTTACAAACATATCGTCTAACCTTATTACGGCAAAATCTTCATCCGTTCCATCTTCAATAGCGCTACACCCTATTACTATTTTATTATTCGCATCTATTAAGACAGACTTCCCTGCACTATTGCCTATGCCTACAGAAATAATACTCCTACTGTCTTCTGTGCCTTCGGGGTTGAGACGTACAACAAAAACATCGCTTCTTGAACCATTAAATGTATATCCTGCCAATACAATTTTATTATTCTGGTCGATGGCAACCGAATTGCATAGACTGGTGGTGCCTTCAGTAATGGTAACAATCCCATTTGTACCAAACCCAGAATCTATAGAACCGTCTGTATTCAGACGTACTGCCACCATGTCAAAACCAGATTTCCCTATAAGGACTATTTTATCGTCTGCTTGTATTGTCATAGAACGAACTTCATCTCCCAACTCCATAGGAATTAACTTGTACCCATTTGTGCCAAAAGTATTATCCAGCGTACCATTTATATTTACCCGAATAGCTAAGAACCCATTTGAAGAATATCCTCCAATAATAATTTTACCATTGGATTGAATACCTAAGGAATTACCTACATCGCCAGCATCAATTGAATAGGTAAATTTCCCTGTACTATTGAACGTTAAATCATAGCTTCCATCAGTGTTTAACTTTGCTAACGCAAAATCATCATTACTCCCATCTGAAGTAGTTCCTAATAATAATAATTTATCCGTATCAATTCCCATTACAGCATAAGATTCTTCAATAGAAGTATTTCCAAAGGCAACCGAATCTTTTCCATCCGCATCAAAGGTATTGTCCAATACTCCATTATTAGACAATCTAATACAAGTAAAGTCACTGTTTGAACCGTTGTAGGAATAGCCCGCTACTACAATCTTTCCATCAGCGCTTAATTTGCTCGCATAAGCTCCCTCATATTGAAATCCTACATCTACGTTCACTATTCCATTTGTTCCGAAAGAAAGGTCTTTAGATCCATCGTTATTTAATTGAACTGCGGTAAAATCATAATTGCCCGAATTACTATAATACCCTGTAAGAATAATCTTCTCATTGCTAATCAATATGCCAGAGATATAATCCCACCCATTTCCTATCGGAACAATTACTTTCCCTCCACTTCCAAACGTATTATCCAATTGTGCTTCGCATGGAACTGTCCATAGTATCAGCATTAAATAGAATGGGATATACAGCTTAAATTTTATATAGGTAGTCATATTTTTGTTGTATAAAATTATTATTTAACAATTACTAATTTTGTATACTGCGCACTATTTTTGTCGTCCACAACCTTTAGGTGGTAGACTCCTTCCGCATAGTTGACTGTATTGATAGCAAATCCAATTTCACCAGATGGAGTACTGCCACTTTCTACCAATCTGCCTATTTGGTCGTATAATTGCCAGTTGTATATCCCTTCTGCACGGTTCCCAAAATGAACGAACGCTTCTTGGTTGGCTGGATTTGGATAGACCAGTAGCTTATGATTTTCGCTGTTTATCAAACTATTAAGATTAGTAATTACAACCTGACCTGAAGAGCCCGAACCTTTCAAATAAGCGGCTTGATAAACCTCTTTACTTTCGGAATGTTGAATAAAGAAAACTACACCAAATTTTCTCCCAGGAGTAATTAAAGCATCATTCCATGTTTCGTGTAATTCCAGTACAGGGTTTACTTGCCAATCGGCTGATGTAAATCCCCCTGCTGCATCGGGCAACATTTTTCTTAATACCGAATTGATAGCCGAATTTCCGTCTGCCGTATCTTCCACTATTACTGTTTGTAAAGAAAGATTTGGACTAAACGACTTTGCTAAATTTGTATAGGTAATTCTAATATTTGCATCAATTCTACCTGTAACAATAGCCGTTGTTATATCAATCTTAAACACTGCATTTTCCAATGCTCTAGCATCCACATCTGAGGTATCAATTCTCTTTTCTTGAGTTCCTCCAGAATAGAGATTCCCTTTATAATAGTTCCCATCTAATACTGTATTAGGAACCGATCCAAATCCATAATGGAGTATCCTTGAACTTGGATCTGAAGTATTGAATGCACTATACTCATCTAAATAAGGAAAACTTGTATGATAATATACAGAGGCCGCATCTTTATTCCTTTTATGCCGTATCAAATCCATATCTATATTTGAGATGACACAACTATTCTTTAGTTCATTCGTAAAATGCTCCAATAAAACCATCTTATTCCTATTCCCAATCCATACACTATCAATCCCAATACCTGCAAAACGTGTAGCACTAACATTGGCTACAGATGCAAAATTGATTCTAAATCTTACCGAAGT
>JAYSUZ010000165.1:0-1720 GCA_043718845.1 Cytophagales bacterium | reverse complement strand
GTTCTGCTTTCGAATCTGTCGCCATTTTCGATATTCTAAAAGACAGGAAAAATATTACACCCAATCTATACGGCGATTTTTATAAAAAGGAAGAGGAGTTATCGATGATGTTGTTTGCGATGATTAGTAGGCATATTTAACAATTCTAAATAAATATAGTCAATTATAAAACAGTAGTGCTTTATGCTTTTTTGAAATTAGAAAGTTCACCTTGATAAATTTCTCGTTCTAACTCTAAACCAATTAAGAGAAAAAATCGTCGTTAGTCCATCGTTTATCCAATGCACAATACGATGTCCACCAAAGTCAATATTCCAAAAATTAATATATTCAATTTGCCAAGGAGAATTTGCAATACCAAGCGATAACAGTGTCGCAAAAACCAAAATTAAACCTCCATATTTTTCACTTTCGAAAAAATCATTAAAAAGTTTCGTTACTTTCATTTGTAAATCATTCTTTTGTTTGATACAATTTAATAGTATTAATCCGATTTAATAAAAATATATTAAGATCAATAGAAATCAACTTAATAAATTTTTTATTCGGACTAAACACTTCATAAAATCTACTATCGACAACATTAAGTAAAAAGTTTAAAAAAAATAGAAATTTAGATACTCCACTATTATAGTTTTTTTTCGTATATTTGCATCCGAAATGATTTTTATTGCTGCATATAGCACTCAAATTACTCCACCATGAGGTAAAACCACACATTTTTTCGGTATGTGCGACCATGTCTTTACAATAGTAGTTGACAAGGGTCTTTTGTGTTTAATAATTATAATATTTCAATATGAAAAAGTACTTTAATTTATTTGATTTCACTCAAGAAGTGAATTACAAAACAGAAATTCTTTCCGGGCTTACAGTAGCTTTAGCACTTATTCCTGAAGCAGTAGCCTTTGCGTTAATTGCGGGTTTATCACCCCTCACAGGGTTATACGCAGCATTTACTATAGGATTAATCACCTCAATATTTGGTGGTCGTCCAGGTATGATATCAGGAGCTACTGGAGCTGTTGCGGTTGTAATTGTTGTTTTAGTAAAATCTCATGGCGTTGAATACATCTTTGCCACTGTTGTATTGGCTGGAATTATACAAGTTTTAACAGGAGTGTTTCGTTTAGGGAAATTCATTCGACTTGTACCTCACCCTGTAATGTTCGGATTTGTAAATGGTTTAGCCATAATAATTTTCCTTTCCCAATTGGACCAATTTAAAATTGTAGACAGCGTAGGTGTAGCCCAATGGATGAGTGGAACTACCTTATTTATTATGCTTGGCTTGGTTTTACTAACCATGCTTATTATCTGGGGGCTTCCTAAGCTTACTAAAGTAATCCCTTCGTCTCTAACAGCAATTTTAGTAGTTTCAGCTATCGTTATTGGATTTGGTATTGAGACTAAAACAGTTGGAGATATAGCTTCCATACAAGGTGGCTTCCCTCCTTTTCATATACCACTTGTTTCCTTTACTTGGGAGACATTAGTAATAATTTTTCCATATGCCGCCATAGTAGCAGGTGTAGGTATAATTGAAAGTCTATTAACATTAAATCTTATTGATGAAATCACTGAAACAAAAGGTCGTAGCAATAAAGAATGTGTAGCTCAAGGAACTGCAAATATTATTACTGGTTTATTTTCAGGAATGGGAGGTTGCGCCATGATTGGCCAAAGTCTTATTAATATTTCCTCAGGTGCAAGGGCAAGG
>JAYSUZ010000164.1:0-8558 GCA_043718845.1 Cytophagales bacterium | reverse complement strand
ACGAATAATGGTATAGCACCACCTTTAGTAAATGCTACAGGGTTATTAGTTGATCCACTAGATTTGGAAACCAAGTATTTCTTATCGGCAGCAGATAGAACAAAAACAAGCGTTCGTCTCTATTTGACTTCTATTGGAGGCAGCTCTGGTTGTAATCCAATAACAGATTCGGTAGACATCAGTTTTACACCACTTCCTATTCCTACGGCTTCAACCTTATTGTCGGATACTGTTTGTGCGGATGTAGACTCCATAAATTTAGCAGGAGGATTCAGTGGCGTACTTGGGATCAACGGTATATGGGCAAGTACAGGAGATGGTGTATTTACCAACTTAGGTATCTTTGACCCTAGTCCTATTTACATCCCTGGCCCTACCGATATTGCAAATAAGAAAGTGATATTCACTTATTCTTCCAATAATTTCCAAGATTGCCAAGCCTATTCTGCCAAAGATTCTACCATAATCACGCCTAAAATAGACGTCAATGTAGGACCAAACGCAGTAGTGTGTGGCAATAACCCTACAGGTATTACCCTTACGGCTTCCTCTCCTCCTACCAATACGGGTATTTGGAAAGTGCTCGGCGTAACAGGTGTTGACCATGGTAGTACACTACTCACTCCTGTAGCAGGCAATGTGCTTCAAGCAACCTACATCCCCGCAGACACCATCGACCCCACAATAGGTGCGGTGACGTTACGATTTGTAAGCTCTGGCGGTTCGCCTTGTAAAGCAGACAGTGCACAAATGGTACTGACCATAGCACCTGCTCCTACGGTGACCGTAGCCGCAAATGTACAAACCGTATGCAGCGATGCCTCAAGCATCAACATGAGTGTCGTAAGTATATCCGTCGCTACGAAAGGCTTCTGGACAACGTCTGGATCAGGTACGTTTGACAGCGATACGGCGCAAACGACGAAGTATAATTTCTCCGCTTCCGATTTAGATTCATCGTCGATCACCATTACCTTTATCACCTCCGACAACAGCAGTGGAGGAAGCTTGTGTAACCCTGCTGGAGACGCGGTAGTGATTACGTTGACACCAAAACCAATTGTGACTGCTAACGCCGCCAGTGCTTGCGTTACTACAGCAGGTATTGTATTAGACAACAGCTCCGTAATCCAAACAGGAAACCTTGGGGTATCTGGTAGTTGGTCTACCAATTCGTCGCCTATTGCCGGCCTGTTCTCTGCGGATGAATTTATAGACGGTACAGCACCTGGAAATACAGCAGCAAGTTACTTCCCTTCTGTTTCCGATATTTCTAACGGTACGGTTATCTTGACCCTTAAATCGGTAGGTGCTGGAACATGTCTTACCGTAAGCAAAGCGGTAACGTTGAATGTATCGACCACACCTATAGCGGATGCAGGAAAAGATTTATTTGTGTGTGACAATGCAATGGTTTCATTGAAAGCAACGCCTAAAACAAATCTAGTGCGCTACGATTGGCTGGACATTACGACGCCAGGTGTTGTGAACACAGGACTTGAAGTTTCGGACGGGCCTATTTTAGGTAGTGTACAATACGAGTTGACGGTAACCGACAATAAAGGCTGTACCAATAAAGATACCTTAATGGTAAACCCTGTTGCAGATCCGGGCTTAGCGCAGCTTCTAGAAAAATGCTACGACTTCTACGGTTATGTAAACGCTACCCATTTGGCGGTATCTCCTTTGGGAGGTTTCCAATGGTTCTACAACACAGGACTTATGAGTAGTGAAAAAAGCGATTCGGTACGTATTACCCAACCCGGCATCTATCAAGTACAATACAGCCTAGGCGCTTGTACCTATACCTCCGATTCGACCAATGTATTGGATCTACCAAGAATTCAGACCCCTGATTTCATAGGGTGTAAAAACAGTTCGGTATTGGCTACCGTGTTGGAAATACCAAATGCACAACTCTCCGGTATCCAACGTTTGGGAGGTGCCATAGGCTTACTACCGTTCGATTACGATTGGACACCCACGAGTGCAAGCACTACCAATTCAGCGGTACTTCCTACGTCGTTCGTCAATCCTACAATAGTGGATACCCTTACGTATTATGTTACGCCAAGCTTCACTACCATCAACAATACGGTCTGTACCAATAGAGACAGTGTAAGGGTAATCAGTATCCCTAGACCACAACCGTTCTTGATTGATTCGGCTCAAGCTTGTGAAGGATCGTTTATTGATTTGGATGCGAACAAAGCGCCGAGCAACCTTCCTGCACTGGCAGCAT
Organism: Cytophagales bacterium; assembly: GCA_043718845.1. Classification (GTDB taxonomy): domain Bacteria; phylum Bacteroidota; class Bacteroidia; order Cytophagales; family Cytophagaceae; genus JANYCO01. Next base: position 6,316 of record JAYSUZ010000164.1, on the reverse strand, counting down.
TTCCCCAACTCATTGAATGGTACGCAGAAAGCGACGCTACAACCATATTGGCTACTACGAGTTTGTATTCCGTTTCTGCCACCAACCACTATGTAGTACGGGTTACGATTGGCCAATGTATAGGAAAAGATACAGCAGTAGTGGACATGCGCCCTTATCCGGTGAAAGTATTGCCTACGGAAATGAAACAGTGTTTCGAACAAGTAGGTGCGGTAACCTTGGATGCTGGTGAAGGTGGGGTAACAAATCCAGGATTCACAAGCGTAAGCTACCAGTGGACTTCTGGTCCTGGAGATCCAGCGTTGAATACCTCCACCAGTAGGAATACGATTATCACGTACAACATGATTAAAGACCAATCGGACGAAGAAATTGTAGCCTTCGTAACGATTACGAATAATTTCGACACCTTAGCGTGTGCGGTCAACGATACGATAACGATAAAAGACGTTTGTGTACCAAGAATATTCCCTCCTACGGCTTTCCACCCTGGTGGAAGCAACAACGCTGGAGGGCTTTTGGAAGACGACTTCTTTACCATCAAAGGGAAATATTTCACCAACTTCAAGATAACGGTTTACAGCCGTTGGGGGGAAGTAATCTTCTACACCGAAGACCCAAGTATCAACTGGGATGGAACGTATAGAGGCGAATTGATGCCGGTAGGTGTTTATGCCTACATCATCACTTATGAAGGAAAAGACGAACAGACAAAAGGTCCCTTTAAAAAAGAAGGTCGTATTGTCTTAATAAGATAACCGTTTAAATAAGTACCCTTATGAAAAATTATTTAGTCTTTGTAGTACTTCTTTGTTTGAGTTTATCTATAGGTACACACACTTCCGCTCAAACGGTAAGTGTGTGTACATTTGTAGACAATGTGGTACCGGTGGCAAAGGCAGCGAAAATGTGTAGGTACACTTCTGTAAACCTATCGATGACCAACTGTGCCGCTGTGCCGGAGACCAACGTATCGTACCGTTGGAGAAACTTAAGTAAAGCGCCTTATACCGATACGCTTAAAAGCAGCGCGATGGCAAAAGACACAGGCGTTTGGGTAGGGTATATACTGAACATAACAACAGGGATAGAATATTCGGATACGGTACATTTGACCTTTTACCCGTTGACGAATTTGATATCAATGAATCCTAGTGCTCAAGCTTACTGTAGATTCGCTACCGCTACTATTGCGTTAAATACATTGGGTTCTTTTTCATCGTATCAGTGGTACGACAAAACTACGACACCTCCTTCTCCGATATCAGGGGCTACTAATTCAACGTATTCATTTACCAACATAACGACAACTGTAGTCCTCGTAGTTATAGCGAAAGACAGTTACGGATGCCCTGATACCGTATCTTCAGGGTCTTACTCTCCAAAAACTCCTGTACCATTAGATCTTGGCCCAGACATAACGACACCCTTTTGTCAAAACGACAACACTACTATTGTAAATAAACCAGGAGGTTCTACGACAGTCTATACCAGTAATATTTCTTATAGCTATTACAGAGAAGGTACAGCTTCACCTATTTGTTCATTTGGACCTACCGCCGCTTTAGGTTCATATCAGCCATGTACTATACCTTTAATAAATCCGGGAGGTGGTGTTGTAAAATTATGGATAAAGGCAACGCACCCTATTGTATGTACAAATACCGATACAATGCTTGTAACAATAGTTCCTATCCCCATCCCATCGTTAGGGCTGGATTCCATAATATGTGCTGGAGAAAGCATGGATATTAAAAGTACAATAATTTTAGGCACAGCGCCCTTCAATTATGTATGGAGTTCTGTCCCTGCTGGTTTTCCAGCTTCTGGAACGGCTGACGTAACAGCTACTCCTACGGTAAATACAAAATACATCCTGTCCGTAACCGATGCCAACAATTGCGGAACCGGCACAGCCGATATAGACCTTACCGCTAATCCTCCTATCGTAACAACGGTATCGGCAGATACCACCATCTGTAAAGACCCTAAAGGCATCGTGAACCTATATGCTAAAGTAACAGGAGGCGGAGGCGTATGGCCGCTTAGCTACAAATGTTTATGGACTACAGATTCGCTCGGCGTTGCGGATACGCTTTCTAACACTACCATCACCAACCCTGTAAACAGTGTTACCCTTTCGGATACGGCAGATTTTAATGCTACCACCAATACGGCAGTCTATACCTTCAAGGCTACCGATATAAATAACTGTACCAGTACCAAAACCAAAACGGTTACGTTTTTCTCTCCTCCTATCGCTACTACTGCGGATGTTATAGAGGTAAACGAATCGAATCCCTTCCCTCTTAACGCCGCAACTGCGGGCAACGAGGGCTTTCTATTCAAATGGTATAACTGGATCGACACCAAAGACACCGTCAACAACAACGACCCCGTAACCGCTACGTCCTATCTGATAACTCCAGATACAATCACTACGGCTGGGCTCAACCTAGAGTACAACGGCCCTGGAGGCCTCTATTACGTAGTAATGGTAAAAAGCAATTACACTACGGCACCACAAAATGTACTCAACAGTTGCCGAAATACGGACACCATCAAGGTAAATTATGTAAGTGAAAACACGTTGGTCTATATCCCCAATGTATTTTCACCAAACGCCTTAGACAAAGAAAACCAACACCTACGCATCTACGGCGATAATTTATTGTCGGAAGATTTTAGATTTTCCATCTATAACAAATGGGGTAATTTGATGTACGAATCTACTGATTTGTATGACGCAAGAACAAATGGCTGGGATGGTGGTGCTATGGTAGCTGGAGTATATACCTACCTCCTACAAGGCAAATTTAAAAACGGCAAAAACATAACAGAAAACCCCGCCTATAAGGGGACGTTTAGTTTGCTGAAATAAGCGCGATTTGGGAGTTTACGGTGCGGGAGACGCTGCGCAGACTCAATCGCTTTATATTTTATGTGGGTCAATTACCTGTAAGCCCTCAATATTTTTAAAGTCTGATAGGTTACGAGAGATTAAAACCAAGTCATACACAAGAGCGGTAGCTGCAATAATGGCATCTCCTAGAGCAATTTTTTGGATCTGTCTAATGGTAATTGTTTTTTCGATAACAGCTTCGTTGATAGGTAAAATAGTAACTATCTCCATAAAGTCGTAAAGCGGTTGTAATTGCTCTTTGGTGGCATTTATCCAGCCCAATACTTCAATTTTAGTTACAGCTGAAAGCGTCAAATCTATTGAATAGAGTAATTTTTTGGCATTTCCAGGAAGTTTATTTCCGAAATTGTCAATAATTACATTGGTATCAATTAAATATCTCTGTTCCATTCTTTACGGGCTTGTTCTGTATGCGTTTTTAAAGATTGGTAATCATTTTCTGAAAGAATACCGCTGAAATTAGCCATTGTTTTTTTGGGAGCAGTATTTTGTTCAGCCAGTTCATCAAGAGCATAAAACAAAATCTCTATTTTTTTTCCAATGTAATTATTGGGAATAGCTAAATTATAGCTGTTGTTTTGCGGTATTACTACAGTCTTTATCATAATCAAATTATTTATTAGCGTATTTTTTTTTTGCCCTCTTCGTGTGTCATTGCATCGAGCGTGTTTTTTTTCTTATCCTTTATTTTTAAATACCGTCAATAATACTATGGACTGCATATTTTCAACTATTTTAAAGCCACATTAGTTAGAAGCGCCTCCTCTTATCCTAAAGATAAACCTTTATCTATAAAAACACAAACAATAGTCAACCTTATTGCACTCCGCACTCGCTCGATTACGTCCGCGCAGCGTCTCCCGCGCGCTAAAATATCAAATCACACTGCTGCTGGAAGGGGACGCTGAGCTGATTACGTCCGCTCAGTGTCTCCCGCGCGCTAAAATTTCAAATCACACTGCTGCTGGAAGGGGACACTGAGCTGCCATTTACGTCCGCTCAGTGTCTCCCGCGCGCTAAAATATCAAATCACACTGCTGCCTAGAAGGGGACGCTGAGCGGACGTAACGAAAAAGTACATTTTTTTCTACAAACTATGCGGGTCAATAATTTTCAGTCCGTCAATAGCGGTAAAGTCTTTGGCATTTCGGGTAATCAAAATCAAATCGTATACTAAGGCGGTGGCGGCAATGATGGCGTCGGGGAGTTTGATTTTCTTTAGTTTTCTTAGGGTAATAGTTTGGTTTACAATAGCATCATTAATATCTAAAACAGATGAACCATTTACAAAAGAATTGATAGTATTTTGCTCTTCAATAGATTGAAAATTGAACCCCAGTGTTTCTATTTTGGTAATTATCGACATAGTAGGCTCTTCATCAGCAACAGTAATTAAGAGTTGCATAGCTTTATTAGGAAGGACTCCTTCAAGAAAATCAATTGCCACATTAGTGTCTAATAAATACTGTATTGTTTAGAATTGTTTATTTAATCTATCATCCCATTCATTGCGGCTTTCCGCTACATATTTTTGCATAGCCTCTGCCGTTTCATGGGATAGTTTTCCTGCCAGTTCAGAAAGTTTCTTTTTTAGAGCAGGATTAATATTTACCAATATTTTAAGGTCTTCATGTTTTTTAACAATAGTGTTCCAATCGTTGATAGGGATGAAAATACCAGTATTTTGTCCATACGCGTCTTGTATTACCTGTAGTCTCATAATTGAAATTCTTTTAAAATTACTCGCATTTTATATTTGTGTTATACGCACTTTCTTTAAAAGGCTTATAACACAAATATACTCTTTTTGGTGGATGAAAAAAGACTTATCGTATTTTCCTGATTTACGTCCGCTCAGTGTCTCCCGCGCGTTAAAATATCAAATCACACTGCTGCCGAGAAGGGGACGCTGAGCTGCCATTTTAAATCACACTTTCTAGCAGACAGCTCAGAGTCCCCTTCCAGTAGTACAGCGATTGGAGAGTTTACAATGCGGGAGACTCTGCGCAGACTAACGCGCAGCTGCCTGCTAGAATATAATACGCTTGTAGTTATCCATTTTTTTAGGTACATTTGTTAGTGTAATTTTTAACAACTATTTTTTATATGTCAGTCAAAAAAAAGCTTACCGAAACCTCTACAATATATTATTGTACGTTCACTTGTCATCAGTGGATGCCCTTGTTTGAAATAACAGGGTTATATGATGAAATTTACAAATGGTTTACGATTCTTATGGAAAAATCTATCGGAATAAACGGATATGTTATTATGCCGAATCATTTACATTGCCTACTTTATTTGCCAGAAAATGCGCCTACTATTGATAAAATAATAGGGAATGGTAAACGATTTATGGCTTATGAAATTATAAATCGGCTCAAACAACAAGGCAATAAAAACTTGCTTTCGGTACTCGAAAATGCAGTAGCACCTAAAGAAAGAAAAAAAGGTAAATTACACCAGATTTTTCAACCCTCTTTTGATGCAAAGCCCTGTTATTCGGAGTGGTTTATAGAACAAAAATTAAATTATATACACCGCAATCCTGTCTGTGGAAAATGGAATTTAGTAGAAGAATATACCGATTATATTCATTCTAGTGCGGGGTTTTATGAATGTGACAGAAAAGGAATAATCAATATTGTGCATTATAAAGAAGTGGGGATTTGAGAAAAAATGGTTTATTATTGGCAGCTCAGCGTCCCCTTCTAGACAGCACTGCGATTTGGGAGTTTCAGAGTCCCCTTCCAGTAGTACTGCGATTGGAGAGTTTACAATGCGGGAGACTCTGCGCAGACTAACGCGCAGCTGCCATTTAAAATCACACTTTCTAGCAAGCAGCTCAGAGTCCCCTTCCAGTAGTACTGCGATTGGAGAGTTTACGATGCGGGAGACTCTGCGCAGACTAATCACACTACTGTCTAGAAGGGAACGCTGAGCTGCCAATAGTAAACCGTTACACCCGCTGCTTTGCCTTAAAAGACCAAGTAATAAGAAATCGAGCGACTTCCTCTCCCATTTCATCTTTGCCTATACTCTTCGTCGAAACGGTTTGCCCTGCGCCTGTTTTTATACTTTCCAAAATAGCGGCTTTGATTGCTACTCCATCCGCACACGTAAACAAAATTTCACCTACCGCTTTTTTTGTAAAGGTAGCTTCCATCGATACCACAAGCATCGATACCGCTGGTAACGCACCATATACCTGCACCAATCCTAACGCCCCCGAAGACAACTCTCCTGCCATTGCCAAACAGGCAAAATAAACAGACTTGAATGGATTTTTTGTACGGTAGCCGTAACGTACCGCCACTACCGCTTTCTCTTCCGAGATTTCTACTATTTTTAACCCCGCCAAAAAACCCATCGGCAATTTAAAAAGCATAAAAA
>JAYSUZ010000163.1:0-8561 GCA_043718845.1 Cytophagales bacterium | reverse complement strand
TGTAAACGATGCGCCAGCCCTAAAGCAGGCAAACATAGGGATTGCTATGGGATTGAGAGGTACTCAAGTGGCCAAAGAGGCGGCAAGTATTGTCTTGAAGGACGATTCATTTATATCTATTGCAGATGCAGTATCGTTTGGAAGGGCGATATTTTTGAACATACAAAAATTTGTAATCTACCTTGTTTCCTGCAACCTGAGTGAGATATTTATTGTGACCATGTTGGGTTTTCTTGCGCCAGCATCGACATTGATTCCTATGCAAATTTTATTTTTAAACATGGTAACGGACATATTTCCTGCCTTGGCTCTTGGTCTAGGCAAAGGGGATAAAACCGTTATGGAAGATCCTCCGAGAGATCCCAAGCACCTAATTGTATCAAACAGAGATTGGATTGCAATTTCTGTTTATGCTGCTGTTATTACCCTTGCTGTCATTACTGCCGTAATCTATTGCAAACAGTTCGTTTCCTCAGACCCTAAAATAGTAAACAATATCGCATTCATTACGCTTGCCTTTGCACAACTTTTTCATGTATTTAATATGTCGTCAGCACATTCAAATTTGTTTGTAAATGAGGTAACTAAAAATAAATTTGTATGGATAGCCGTTCTAATTTGTACCATCTTTATAGCGTTGGCCTATGCAATACCTCAAATGCGTTTAGTGCTGGGCTTGGAAGTACTGTCTGCCGAACTATGGTTGCTGTCAATTATAGCCGGATTGATTCCGATGGTATTGGTTTTTTTCTATAAAATTATTTGGGAAAGAAGAGGGTTAACTAAAATCAAGCACTAATTTCAACGGTCGTTGTAAGTTGTGTGGTCGAAAGGCGGCACTACTTATAACGACCGATTTCTTTCGGTTTTTCAAATTGCCCTATTGGAAATTTTAATTCTTCTAGTGTCATATTCTTGGTTTAGAGTGGCGTATAAACAAGTCTACTAAATTTATATCAGATTTTAAATACTTAAAATACGAATGCTAACGCTTTTAGCTGGATAAATATAAAAAACAGTCGGATAGTTATAGATGATATTTTTGTTTTTTAAATCGTCGAAATTGTTCGAAAATAGCATGGTGAAGAAGGTCTTTATTAGGTTAAAATTATATCTTTGGCATTCAACTTAAACTATATAAAAAATGAAAAAACTAATTTTGATCAGCTTGGTTACAGGTATTGCATTTTTTTCTTGTTCAAAAAAAGACAAAGTAGATGCCAATTACGCAGCTAAAATAGCAGGTACGTACGATATGACTTCTTACATTACGCAGAGTGGCAATTCAGGAGATCCAGATGCGGGGAATAATTTGGTAGTAACAAGAATTGACGACAAATCGGTGAAAGTGGTGATTGATTATGTATCCTCTACTTCTTCAGATGTGACCTTAGACAATATGACTATTACCAAATCGGGTAGTGATTATGTATTGGCTCAAACGTTTTCAAATGGATCAGGCGCAGGTACTATTACAGGCAATACCTTTAATTTTAAACTAACATATACGAATGGAAATTATGTAACGATTATAGCTACGAAATAATTTCAGGGGGAAGTATTTGTAACGCTCTATTATAAGCAAAAAAGTAATTAAATTTTGCTAATGAAGTGCAGTGCAGAACAGGAAGTAAAAACATTTTCTCAGGCTCATTTGAGAGAGGAGTTTCGAAAATGAATATATAAAAGGCTATTCCAAATTGGGGTAGCCTTTTATGTTTAAAAGACGCTTGATTTAGGGAATAGTTTGTTTATATTTACTTATTACAGTAGAGAGTATGCCAATTCTATACTTTGGACGAACATATATGATAATACGAATTAAAATAGATGGTTTTAAAAGTCTTTTAAATACTGAATTGTATTTTGGCCCTTTTACTTGTATAGCCGGAGCCAATGCTGTAGGTAAATCTAATTTTTTTGACGCACTTCAATTTCTTTCAAAATTAGCGGATACCACTATTCTTCAAGCGGCAAAGTCTATCCGTAGCGAAAATCAGAAGCATTCCGATATAAAAGATATATTTTTTAAAAGGGGAACGCACTATTATGATAAAATGAGTTTTGAGGTAGACATGCTTGTAGCTCAAAAGGCAAATGACGATTTAGGACAGGAGGCTTTGGCTAGTATTACAAGTTTGCGGTATAGTTTAGAGCTTAAATTGAATGAAGAAATAGAAGGAAAAGAACCTATTGAAATAGCAGCAGCAGAGCAACATGAATGTTATTCAACAACGGGAGACTTTTCGAATTTGAATAGTATTTCTCAAGACCCCGCCCAGCCATCTCTATCCAGACTTCTATATTGAATAGCTTCCGCTAAATGTTCGATTTTTATGTCTTCACTTTCTGCCAAATCGGCTATGGTACGGGCTACTTTCAAAATTCGATCGTAGGCCCTAGCCGAAAGCCCTAGCCGCTCCATGGCTGTTTTCAATAATTTTCGTCCTGCATCATTGATCTCGCAAATATCTTTTACCATTTGCGAAGGCATCATGGCGTTGCAATGCACTTGGGCTACGTCTATTTGTTGGTTGTGCTCAAAGAAACGTGTAGTTTGAATCCCCCTTGCTTTTTCTACCCGAATACGTATATCCTCGCTCGACTCTGCTTTGCGGTTGGCGGTCATCTGGTCGAAGGTGACGGGGGTTACTTCTATATGCAAGTCAATACGGTCCAGCAGGGGGCCACTTACTTTGTTTAGGTATCGCTGCACAATGCCAGGGCCGCATACACATTCCTTTTCAGGATGGTTGTAGTACCCGCAAGGGCAGGGATTCATACTGGCAATGAGCATGAAGTTGGCCGGAAAATCAATAGAGATTTTTGCACGGCTAATATTTACCCTTCGCTCTTCTAGCGGTTGACGCATTACTTCAAGTGCGGTGCGCTTAAATTCGGGTAATTCATCGAGGAATAAAACGCCGTTGTGTGCCAACGAAATTTCTCCCGGTTGAGGAAAACTCCCTCCGCCTACGAGCGCTACATCACTTATGGTGTGGTGGGGCGAACGGAATGGGCGGTTAGAAATGAGCGCCGCTTTGAGTCCTAGTTTTCCTGCTACCGAATGTATTTTCGTAGTTTCCAAAGCCTCATGAAGATTGAGCGGCGGCAGAATGGTAGGAAGCCGTTTGGCAAGCATTGTTTTCCCTGCGCCTGGCGGGCCTATCATGATTACATTATGTCCTCCTGCAGCGGCTATTTCCATAGCGCGTTTTATGTTTTCTTGTCCTTGTACGTCTGCAAAATCAGCATCGTAGTGGTTCCCTCGACTTTGGAATACCTCTCGAGTATCCATTTTTAGAGGTACAATTTCCAATTTATTTTCAAAAAAATCGATGGCTTCTTGTAAATTTTGAACGCCAATAATATCGAGGTTGTTTACAATAGCAGCTTCGATTTCATTTTCCTTGGGTAGCATGATTCCTTTGTATCCTTGCTTTCGGGCTTCAATAGCGATGGGCAAAACACCTTTGATAGGCCTGAGTTCGCCATCGAGTGCGAGTTCGCCCATGATAATATATTTGTCTAAGTCTTCGGTCATCAACTGGCCAGAGGCGGAGAGTACGCCCAGCGCTATGGGAAGGTCATACGCAGAGCCTTCTTTGCGTATGTCTGCAGGTGCTAGGTTGACGACTACTTTTTGTCTCGGCATACGGTACCCTAGATGTTTGACCGCCGCCTCTACTCGTTGTTCGCTTTCTTTCACAGCGCTGTCCGGCAGGCCGACCATGAAAAATTTAGTACCCTGATTAATGGTTACCTCAATCGTGACAATAAAAGCATTAACGCCTTGTACGGCACTGCCAAAAGTTTTCGCTAGCATATATTTAGTAGTTACTTAATTAAAAATTAAAATAAATAGTTATAAAATAGTGTTCTTAAAAGTTTGTTGCTTTTACTAATTAGGCTTTTGCCAGACTAATTAGCATCGGCACTTAATTGTTTTTCGATTAGAAAAATTAAAATATGAATTATTTTTATGTGTATTTCTTGTGTTCGGTCTGCATAGCCTTTGTGTGGCACGTTGATGTGTACGTCACAAAGGTCGGCCAGTTTGCCCCCATTGTTTCCGGTTAGGCCTATTACTTTCATGTTTTTTTGTTTGGCCGCTTCGGCTGCTTTCACTACGTTTTCAGAGTTTCCGCTGGTGCTGATGGCGACTAGAATATCGCCTTTGTTGCCAAACCCTTTCACATACCTTGAAAAAACATGATTAAAACCGAAGTCGTTGGCGGTACAAGTCAAGTACCCAGGATCGGAAATTGCCATGGCGGGAATTGGGTCCCTATCGTCTCGGTATTTTCCAGAAAGCTCTTCGGCAAAATGCATGGCATCGCAAGCAGAGCCGCCGTTGCCACAAGAAATAATGATGCCTCCTTTTTTTAAAGAAGCCACAATAGTTTTGGCAGCCTTCTCGATGTTGGCAAGATTCTCTTTGTTGGCTGTAAACTTCTGAAGTAATTCAGCAGCTTCGTTTAATTCTTGATATATAAAATCGCCTGTCGTCATAAAAAATATTGTACTTCAAATCTAGCTATTTTTTTGGAAAATACTAGTGTGTCTTCTAAATTTATAAAAATAGGGCATAGGTGGTCTATTATGGACGAAAGTATAGGTTATTTGTTACTCTATTTCAACCGATAATCCTCGAAAAATACTTGTTGGAATGCCTTGCCAAACTGTACAAGACTATCCTTTAGTATACGATTGTTGTCGGTATGGGTCGTTACTAGACTGTCTAGCCCATGTTGGAAGCCTATACTGCCCTCATTAAAAACGGCTCCTCCTCCATTGAAACTACAGAAGTAGGCGAAATTTTTTGTGTAGGGATTAAACATGTTCTTACTCCAACGGTATTGTTTGGCTTCCTCATCTAAGCCCAGCTGTTTTAATAACGTATACGAAATGTCGATTTGAGAGCATGCGTTATCGATTTTTGTTCCTTTAAAAGAGGTGTCAATTACTTCTCCGAAAAACAGTAGGGGTATTCGGTGGTATTCGGAATCGTACACACTAAGCCCTTTCTGGCTCGCATGGCTGTGGTCGGAGACAATTACAAACAAGGTGTTTTTGTACCAAGTTTCTTTTTTTGCTGCGCTAAAAAAATCTTTTAGTGCATTGTCTGCATAAGAAATAGAATTGACGTAGTCGTTCTCCTGTTCTACGATTTTCTTTTTTGTGCCCTCGTAATCGTAGGGCATGTGTGTACTTAAAGTAAACCATACATTTACAAAAGGTTGTTTTGATTTATTGGTAATCTGTAGAAACTCTTTTGCCATATAAGCATCCTGAATGCCTAACTTTCCACGTGGAATAGTGGCACTAAAATCTGCGTCTTCTCTAATAGTTTCAAAGCCTTCGTTAAACAAATAACTTCGAATGTTGCCATAATTCAAATCGCCTCCAAAAACAAAACCACTATTGTAGCCGTAAGGTTTTAAAGATTTATTGATACAAGGCAATTTTTTCGATTTGGCACTTTGGCTAATAATACTGATGCGAGAGGCCGATGGGTAACCGCTAAGTACCGCTGGTATTCCTTGGTCGGAGGTGTAGGCTGGTGGATAGAATTTGGTAAACCGAATGCCCTCCATAGACAAGCTGTCAAAAAATGGAGCGTAGTTTTCACCACCATATGCCTTTACGCATTGGGCGCTCCAGCCTTCGAGTAAAATAAAAACAATATTGGGTTTTGAGGAAGTAAGAAAGCGATTTGTAGTATCTTTCTCAATACTATAAAACTTCTTAATTATTTTTTCCGCATCGGCTTGTACATAATCTGTAAAGGGATTCTGCTTAAAATGTTTTTCATATTCAAATAGACTAAACATAATATTCCACAACGGGTTTACGGCAGCATCGTTTACGATGGGCTGAGTGGAAAAATAGGGGTCACTGCTTTGTATGGGGATGGATTGCAATCCTCCTCGCAAGGCTGCCACGAGTACAAATGCTCCTACGCCTAAAAACAATACGCCTTTCCACAACACCGTTTTCAGGGGCTGGTGTTTTGTGGAGAGCGATTTTTCAAATGAAATTTTCCATCGGTAAAGCCAAATAAAAAGCCAGGTAAAGGTAATGGAGAGTGCACAGAATAGAAAAGTCAAGCCGAAGGAGGCAGACTTAACAACTTCGGAGGGATTGGCAAAATGCTGAAGTGCTTGTACGCTCAGCTTTGAACTCCACTCTCGGTATAAACAACTTTCGCCAACCGCTGTAACCGTTACCAATAAAATAAGTGCGTAGTTGATATAATCAATACTAACGGCAAGTACTCGCTGTTGAAATATGTGGTATAAAAAAGTTAATAGAAATGGCAAAATACATAAGTAGGCGAGCATTGAAATGTCGAGCCTTAATCCTTTGTAGAACGATGCGAAGATTAGGTCAATAGAAACGCCTGCTAGAAAGTTTATGGTACATAAGTAAAATAATATTCGACAAATTGTAAAAACGAATATCCAAAATACTCCCAAAAGAAACAGTTGACGAATGTAATTTTTCATTGTAACGAAAGCACGCGCTTGTTTAAAGTCTTGTAAATATACGAAATGGGTAACCAAAGACTTGCAAAAAGACTTAAAATAGGCTATTTTTATTCGACAATATAATTTGCCTAATGCGCTGCATGTCTTTTGAAACTAAAAACAATATATAAAATATTTATTTTTCTGCCATTATTGCTGCTCACGAGTTGTTTTGATGCAGTTGAAGAAGTTAATCTGAACGAAGACGGTTCGGGCAGTTTTGCATTTACAATCAACATGAGCCAGAGTAGCGCTAAGATAGCCGCTGCACTTCTTGTGGACAGTATCAATGGGCGAAAAGTCCCAAGTAAAGAAGAAATTAATACGAGAATAAAAGAACTGGCAACGTTGGCGGAAAAAATTCAAGGTATAAGTGCTGTTAAAACAGCGCAAAATTTTGAGACCTTTGTTTTTTCTTTTCGTTGTTCTTTTTCAGATCTAACAGCTCTAAATAGATTGCTAGAAGAAGTGAAACGAACCTATCACCAACAAGCACTAATGGGCACCAAACATTTTGAATACGATAAAAAAACGAATATATATACTCGAAATGGTACTTATGTAATTGGTGACGCATACGGACAGCTCACGAGTTTAGAAAAAAGCATTTTAAGTAAAGCATCTATCGTCTCTATTTGCCGTTTCAATTCAGAAGTTATTTCCAGTGCCAACCCAAAAGCAACGATAGCGCCTAGCAAAAAAGCGGTACTATTGCGTGTGAATGCGGCGGCTTTTGTAAAAGGTACCGAAACAATTTCCAATAAAATAACACTTTTACAGTAATTAACCGTAACGTTTATGACTCTTTTCAAAAGTATGAATTATGCTCAAAAGGCAACAGTGCTGTTTTTTGTTTTACTAATAAGTATTGACAGTACACATGGAATAGATTTACGTACTAAAATTCCTAAGAATGCACTTTGTGTTTTTACGATCAACAGTCAAAATATAGTCGCCAAAATGCCTGTGGCAGCGCTCAATAAACTGTCAATTGTAAGGGAATTTTGCGGAAAATTGGCGGACGATTCAATCCCTTTAGGCTTAGACGATCTGGGTATTAATAAAGGGAGTGCGTCTTATTTTTTCGTAGAAATGACAGACAGTATTGTCTATTCTACTTTTCTGTTTCCTCTGTCCGATTCCAAAAAATTTGAAGCTTTTTTTATCGAAGACAGTCTCCCAAAGCCCGACAGCAATGGGAATTCAACTTTGATTAAGGAGACAATGAGTTTTTTCTGGAACAAAGACTATGCGATGATCATAACGGGGGAGGTAATGACCGGTTATTTTTTACAAAATGAGGGAATCTATAGCCGATATGGATTTGAAGAATTCGAAGAAATAGAGGGCGATGCTTCTATGGCACTATTGGATACTACTACCAATTTTATTCCTGTCGATTCTATTCCTGTTGTCTATCCTGTGGTGGAGAGCGAGGTTGTTTCGCCGATAATGGATGGAGAATTTATTGACACCTTGAAAACGGACGTAGCGGTGGGGGCAGCACCCGTAGATTCGGCGGTGGTAATGGAATACTATGTTGGAGCGGACGAGGAGGCGTACCAAGAATACGACTATACACCCAATAGCGGCGACTATGTCGATCAAGAGGAGCGGACTACAAAACAAAGACAAAAACAAATCGCAATGCGTTGGAGTCGTGAGCGGCTATCGAAAATAGTACTGTTAAGCGTTGCCGAATCGATTGTTTCGAAAGAAGAATTTTTAACCAGTCAAAATAAAGATGCGGAGGCTTCGCTTTGGCTTGGCTCGAATCAGGCTGTATTGTTTGATCTACTAAAAAGTACCTATGCGAGCACTTTGGGGGCGGCCTTCTTTCACTCCACATTGCAAGAAAAATCGCCTTTGTGGAGCAACAAAAATTATATGGCGGCCAATCTCCATTTCAATAATAATACGGTACAATTAGATTTTACAAACGGTATGGATGAACGTTTGTTCGGTCCGTATTCAAGGATGGCAAATGCAAAATTAAATAAGAAATTTTTTCAGTATATTCCGAGTGAAAAT
>JAYSUZ010000162.1:0-1727 GCA_043718845.1 Cytophagales bacterium | reverse complement strand
TATTAGCAACTTAGTAATAGATAGAACTAGTTATACCGTTACTAAAAATGGCGTACGCATAATATTGCCTAAAAAAGAATTTGAACTGTTGTATTTCCTATCCAAACATCCAGATGTAGTATATGGAAGAGACGATTTGCTGAAATACGTATGGGGTTCAGATGTATTTGTAGTAGCGAGGACTATCGATGTTCATGTTCGCAAAGTAAGAGAGAAGATTGGCGACGAATATATTACTACGGTTAAGGGTATTGGCTACAAATTCACTAAAGAAAACTAATACGTTCTATGTTGTTTAATGCTAAAACATTTTCTTTTATATTAAGCTTTCTAATTACTATTGTAACGACTATTTTACTTTATCTGAGCAAAGGAATTTCGGCTTTTTATGTTGTTTATTTGGTTGTCTTTTTTCTGGCAATATTTGCTATTATCTATATTTCATTGGATAAATTTATCTTTAATGAAATCGATGATATTTATATTTTATTGGATAATATAAAAAAGAAAGATTATAGCTTTTTAAAACAAAAAATTAATTCTACTAATTTCACACCCTTAAATCGTATTAAAGAAGAAATTATAGATTTTGCGGAAAAAAAACAATTAGAAATTGATGAATTAATGAAATTGGAAACCTTCCGTAGAGAGTTTCTCGCCGATGTTTCTCATGAATTAAAAACACCTATTTTCTCTGCACAAGGGTTTGTACATACCCTAATAGATGGGGCTATAGACGATTTAAATGTGCGCGATAAATTTCTTACCAAAGCTGCAAATAGTCTGGATGGGCTAAATATGTTAGTGCAAGACTTAATTACCATTTCGCAGTTAGAGATTGGAGAAATCAAGATGCACTTTCACAGTTTTGACTTACTCAAATTGACCGAAGACATCTTCGATCAATTAGAAGAAACGGCTTCAATAAGAGGTACAAAACTTAAATTTTATAAGTACAATCCTAAATCTTGCTATGTTTATGCAGATAAAATGCGTATTGGGCAAGTAATGACCAATCTTATTGTCAATGCTATAAAATATGGAAGAGACAATGGAATGGTAATGGTGAAATTTGTGATTGAAAATAATGAAGTAGAAGTATCGGTAAAAGACGACGGCTTTGGGATAGAACAAAAACATCATGCCCGAATTTTTGAACGTTTTTATAGAGTAGAAAAAAGTAGAGCAAAAGACAGTGGAGGTACAGGTTTGGGCTTAGGAATTGTGAAACATATTATAGAAGCACATTCTTATAAGGTAGGCCTGGAAAGTGTAGTAGGAGAGGGCACAAATTTCTTCTTTAAGCTCAAAAAAGGTAAGGTTATCAATAATGAAATAGAATCCTTTATAGGATAAATAAAAATGAAAATAATAAATTTTAAAGATCTAATACTATTTGAAAACGACGATTATATTTTGGTAAACAAACCACCATATATTTCCACATTGGACGACAGAGCCGATACCTTCAACATTAAGAAAATGGCAAAAGAATATTCAGACGATGCACAAGTTTGTCACCGCCTTGATAAAGAAACTTCTGGCGTTTTGGCTATTGCTAAAAATCCAGAAGCCTATAGAAATCTAGCCATGCAGTTTGAAGGACGAGAAGTCACTAAAGAATACCATGCAGTAGTAGACGGTGTGCAGGATTTTAAAGATGTAAATGTTTATCTGCCTATCCATGCTCAAAATAATGGAATCGTAAAAATAGACCGTGTAAATGG
>JAYSUZ010000161.1:0-3824 GCA_043718845.1 Cytophagales bacterium | reverse complement strand
TTCTGAAGAAGTAGTAGTGTTGATCGTATTGATACTTGTAAATGCATTGTCGGAGGCGTACTCCCATTCTACTATAGTGCCAATGTATGTATTAAGGGTTAGTGTTCCGCTGTTGCTCCCACTGCATACAACGGCTGAAGAGGGTGTAATAGAGCCTCCTGAAGACAAAGGTGCTACGGTAATAATAGCAGTGTCCGAATATACTTGAGGGCAGCTGCCATTTTGAACAACGGCTCTATAGTAGTTGGTAGCCGTGAGGTTGAGGTATCCTTGTGTAGTAGAGGTATTGGGAATTGGATTGACGAAACTTGCAAAATTATCAGAAGAGTATTCCCATCGTTCAATTGTTCCGTTATGCCCAGACAAGTTCATCGTGCCGCTGTTGGAGCCAAAGCAAACAGCGGCCGAAGTACTTATGGTGCCCCCTAGCGTTGAGTTGTCAATAGTTACAAGTATCGAATCAGAATAGATAAGCTGTTCGTTGTAAATTAAGACCGCACGGAAAGCATTTTTTTTGGTAATGTTATTGAAAAGAAAGGAGGAAGAAGTGCTGTAAGTAGTGGTATACGTAGCAAAATTAGTGGTTGACTGTTGCCATGCTACAACAGTGCCATTCTGACCAGAGAGGGATATTGTGCTGCTGTTTAGTATTCCGCAAACAGTAGTAGGGCCAGCGATAATGCCTTTGGCGAAAGAGGGAGGTGTGTAGATGGCGCAGGGCAAAAGTAGAACGGTAGGAAGAGGTCTGTCGGTATTGTCGCCAAGTCCTAATTGGCCCTCGTCGTTGTTTCCCCATACCAGCAAGTCGCCGTTGGCTCTTTTGGCATAAATTCCTGTGCTACTGGTGGCGATAGCGGTAATATCTTTTAGTAGACTGCTTCCTAGTTCATCAAGTACTTTTATAGGAAGTAAGGAGGAAATTGTTGTTGCATTTCCAAATACACCGTGTGTGTTGTTGCCCCATATAGAGACGGAGCTGTCGTTCATCAACGCTAGGGCAAAATCGGAATCGTTGGCTATTGCGGTAACACCTTTCAGTGGTGCTGTGCCCGTTGAATTGAGCACAGGGATGGGTGTGTAAGCGTTGACGGTGGAGTTGTTTCCTAGTTGGCCTCCGTTGTTGTTTCCCCATGCCCATAACGTGTCGGTGGTGGAAAGTGCCAATACAGATGATCCGCTAGAAGATACTGTGGTGATGTTATTTAAAAAGCCAACGCCTCCCAAGCCTTTTATTTGTGTGGCATAGAGGTGGCTTGAAGTATTGTTTTGTCCTAATTGTCCTTCATTGTTATTGCCCCATCCCCACAAGGCGCCATCCGATACTAATGCTATTGCAAAGTCGTTGCCAGCTACTATTTTTGTGGCATTTTTAAGCGTGTCGCCTAGTCCTATTAAAACATATACAGGAGAAGTCATGTCTGGGCCGTTTGTTCCATTGCCTAAAGCACCATTACTTCCACTGCCCCAAGCGAGGACTTTCCCATCGTTGGAGAGGGCATAGTTTGTGCGGAGTCCAGTTTCTACATATTTTATGCCGGTAAGATAACCAGCTCCTCCTACGCCAACTACTCTGTAAGGGTATTGATTGTTATTGGTTATATCGTTTCCATAGAGCGTACTCCCTAGCTGTCCATTGCTATTGCTTCCCCAGTTCACCACAGAGTCGCCTCCCAAGGACAATGCGATAAGGGTATTCGATTGTTTGCCAGAAAGCTGTTTGATGGCGTATAAGAATCCTATTCCCCCAATACCTGAAACAGGCACGGGCATATTTGTTGCAGGGTTTAGGCCTATTCCCAATTGTCCTAAAGAATTGTTGCCAGCGCTGTATACACTTCTGTCTTGGCATAAAAAAGCAGAAGAGCCGTCGCCTCCTGAGAAATAGAGGTGCTGAGCATTGACCGTTATCGAAAAGAATAGAAATGATATATATAGAACTAATATGCGCATTTTAATTCATCTTCCTTATCGGTATAGTAACGGTGAATTTCGTGTATGTGCCTCCTTCGCTTTCATAGTGTATCGTACCTCCAAGTTTTTCAAGGCTTAGTTTCACAATGTACAATCCAAGACCAGTACCTTCGGCTTCGTTTGTTGCTCTGTAGAACATGCCGAATAATTTTTCTCTATGAATCGTATCAATGCCAATTCCATTGTCTTTAAATTGAAGAATTACGACTCCATTTTTTTCTTCCAAATCAATATCAAGGTAGGAATTCGTTTTTTTAGAATCTCGGTATTTAATAGCATTTCCTATCAAATTTTGAATAACTGAATCTAAAATTAGGGCATCACTACTTATAGTGAACGCCTCAGGGATTCTATTGTTTATCTGTACTTTATCGAACCCTTCCTTAAACATTAGGCTGCTGGCTATTTCGAGCGTGAAAGCTTTCAACTTAATGTCTGAATAATCAGGAACAATATTTTTAGCCCTACTAAAGTAAAGCATATTATTTACTGTTTTTGTTAGCTTCTGTACTGTCTTATTAATATAGCCAAAATACTCCAATGAATCTTTGTCCTGTACCGTTTTTAATGCCACATCGGAAAGCCCTTTTAAGGAATTTAGAGGGCCTTTTATTTCGTGCGAGGCTTTGGAAACAAAAGCATCAAGATTCCTGTTTTGCTCTTGAATAATTAAACTCTGTTTTTTTAATTTTCTACTATTTAAGAGTGCGATTACAAGGATAATAAAAATAAGGCTTAGCACAATACCCGAGTATATCATCTTTAGTCGATATTCGTCTTCAATGACTTGTTGTCTAATTTTATAGGCAGCCAATTCGTTTTTAGAAAGCATGTTTATAGAATCCTTTTGGATAATCAAGGCTTTCATTCTAAACATTAAGTTGTATTTTTTTTCTATTACATTCTCAAGCGTACTTTTATTCGCTTCAAATAATGTTTCTAGTTGTGCTAAATAAACCATCAGTTGCTGCCGTTGCTGTGGTGAAACGGCGCTGTCCTCTTCTAATTGTTGAATAATAAGATTCATCTCCCTCTCAATTTTTAAATTGCTTTCGGTGATTAATCTTTTTTCTAATTCAAATTGTCTAAAAAGACCTTCAAATGTTTTTTGATATTCCAAAGGATTTTCAAGCGATGCTATCAATTCTTCATCGAGACGGAATGGGACAATAAAGATTTTAAGAAGTTGCGATTTTTTATTGTATTCTTTTTTCTTTATTTGAAATCCAGGAATAAGAATATCACTGTTGTAGGTAGTCCATTGTTTAAGCGCTATAGCTCCTTTATCTTCGCCAGGATAAGTATAGCCGTCCACTAAAATAGTTAGCCACTTGTATGCAATGGTGCTGTCCGAAATTAATTGAAGGGCCGTAACTTTTCCTTGTTCTGGATTGGATAATTTTTTAACGATAACTTCAAGGAAGTTTTCATCTTCTGTAAAATGTACTTCTTTTAATTCGTACCCGGCTTTAACAGCATTAACTTTGATGGGCATTTCTGGTTTAGCATCAAGGTCGTAGTTAAACGCTCCATTTGCATCGGAGTTGCTGTATACCTCTTTTCCTGAAATAGAAATACGTATATCTTTAACAGGGCTGCCTGATTCTTCTTTTACAATACCTTTTAATTGGTATTGAGTAAAAGCCTCAATGTTGGCCAAAAAGGAGAGTAGAATAAATAACCAAAGTTTTAACATCTATTTTCTTAATTAATGTACTTGTATTGAGTTTGGAAGGTGTGATTTTGTGGTTTTATATAGGGTTTTGATTTGTCTTTGAATTATAATAAAAATAGCCAATTCTACCGTATTATCCTTCACTTATGTCCTTATACGGGGCAACGTTATATTAAGG
>JAYSUZ010000017.1:0-11279 GCA_043718845.1 Cytophagales bacterium | reverse complement strand
AAACATAGGTATTGGTACGTCATTTTTCATCGAAATACCGCTTGTTCATTGATACATAAAAGCGTCGTACTAATCTTTTTTTTTATAACGGTATCTATTGTAACGTATGCCCAATCGGGCAATCAACGATGCAAATGGATTGTGGTAGCGTCTGAACAATTTGAATTGGATTCGCTTTCCGTTTTTCCTAATTCTATAAAATTAAAATATCCGGAAGATAGCACGGTGTCTATTCTTTATGATATCACTACCAATAAGGCAACGTTGAAAACGGCTCGCAAAATAGATTCTATTTATGTTTGTTTTGCCGTCTTGCCTTATAAACTAAACAGGCCTTATTTCAAAAGAGATTTGGTGCGCTACGATTCCAATGCGGTGTACAAGGAAGACTACGCATATCGAAAATATGTGCCAGAAAAAAAAGAAGAATTATTTTCGAGTCCAGGGATTAATAAAACGGGTAATATATCCAGAGGTATTTCGTTTGGGAACAATCAAAATGTATTTGTGAATTCTGTTTTAAATTTACAGCTCGAAGGTAAATTGACGGACGATGTCTCCATTACAGCCGTAATATCTGATCAGAATATTCCTTTTCAACCCGATGGCAATACACAGCAACTTCAGGAGTTTGACAAAGTATATGTACAACTAAAAAGTAAACGAGCGAATCTTATAGCTGGAGATTTGGTGATGAAAAGTAGACCGTCCAATTTCTTGAAATATTATAGAAATGTACAGGGCACTCAAGCCGAGGTGAATACGTATAATAAAGATTCGACTATTAAATCGGTTACAAGCGGAGGAATAGCCATTTCAAAAGGGAAGTTTAATTCGATGCAGTTTGGTGTAGGACAGCCCGATACGCTGAACGAAGGGGTACAAGGTCCCTACCGCCTTAAAGGGCCAAACAACGAACGGTTTATTATAGTTTTGGCAAATTCAGAAAAGATATATTTGGATGGGAAGTTACTAAGGAGAGGGTGGGATTTTGATTATATTATAGATTACAATTCTGCAGAAATTACGTTTACAAACACTGTCCTGATTACACGGTATTCAAGAATTAGGGTTGACTTTGAATATTCAGATAAAAATTTCAGCAGGTCCATTATGAACTTTAGTCATTACCAGGATTATAAAAAAGTGCATGGTTTTGTAAGTTATTATGCAGAAAAAGACAATCCCAATAATCCATTAGCGGTTAAACTTTCGGAGCAAGATAAGCAGGCCTTAAGCGAAATAGGAGATACGCTTAATAGTGCGGTGGTGTCGGGTATCGACTCAATAGCGTATACGGCAAATAAAAATTTATATCGAAAAGCGGTAGTGTCGGGGCAAGTGGTTTATATATATTCTACAAATCCGGACAGTGCTTTTTATGACATCAGTTTTTCTCAGATTGATTTTGGAAAAGGGCGTTATATTTTGGACGTGCTTCCTGTAAATGGAAGGGTATATAAATATGTAGGACTTCCAAATGGAAACTTTGAACCTGTGAAAATAATAGCTACGCCGAAGCTCAAACAAATGATTGCTCTGGGAGGTAGTGCCGACCTCTCTTCTACAGATATTATATTTGTAGAGTCGGCCTTCACCGTGAACGATGTAAATCTATATTCTGATTATGACAGCCAAGATGATAAAGGAAGCGCTTACAAGCTAGGATATATAAATAAAGGGCGAAAGATTTCCTTTATGAAGGAGTATAAATGGGTGGCAGGTATAGATTATGAATACGACAATAAAAATTTTATCGCTATAGACCGTTTTAGAAGTACTGATTTTGAAAGAGATTGGAGTGAAAGTTCGACAGAAAAAACGGAGAATAAATTGTTTAATTTATCTGGAGGAATTGTGAAAAACAATAACAACAAAATTAATTATTTGTTTACTAAAAGAGAGAAGCCTGGGGATGTAGCAGGAAATCAACATTCGTTAAACGTAAATAAAACAATTGGTAAATTTCAATTTTTGGGTACGGGTTTTTTAATGAATAATAAGCGTAAGACGGAACGTGCTGACTGGAAAAGATTTTCAACCGATATTTATTATACCTCAATGTATGCTGTCCCTGGAGTTGTTTTAAGTATGGATCATAATGTTGTATACGACTCGGTAGGAAAGGTGAATAGGACTAGTATGTATTATGACGAACAAAAAATTTACGTTAAAAATAATGATAAATTTAATTTTAAATATTTTATAGATTATGCCGTCCGCTTTGATAAAGAGCCTTATTTAGGACGCCTTGATGCTAATTCCAAAACGGAAACAACCAATATTGGAGCGGGTGGAAAATTGGGTAAAAACCATGTGGTGAATGGCTCTTTTACGTATCGGTATCAAGATAATGAAAGAGGGCCTACTAAAATTCAGAACGAAGAAACGGTGATGGGGAGAGGGGAGTGGAATGCATCACTTTTTGAAAGACATGTGCGGTCTGAGTTGTTGATTACAAGCGCTACTGGAAGGCAGTTGCAACAGAAATTTATATACATAGCGGTAGCTCCAGGTCTTGGAAATTTTGTTTGGATAGATTACAATGAGGATGGAATACAGCAATTAAATGAGTTTGCAGATAAAATTTACGATGACCCAAACGGTGAGTTTATCAAAACATTTACGCCTACAGATCAATATATAAAGGCGTATACGAATAATTTCAATTACCGTCTGGATGCCTCAGCACCTCGCAATTGGAGAATCGCAAAAAATGGAGTAAAACGATTTATTTCTAAATTATCCAATGTGTCCTCTTGGACTGTAAACAAAAAATTGCTTGACAATAGTATTGTGAACCGCTTCGTGCCTTTTTATACTAAAGTAGCAGATACTAATGTGGTTTCGTATCAAAACACCGTTCGCTCTGCGTTGTTTTTTAATAGGACTAGTCCTTCCTATGGGATTGAACTTAGTTATTCAAATACAGAAAGTAAACAATATTTATCACAAGGGTTTGACGGGAAAAAAAATAACGAACTTTCCATTAATAATAGACTTAATATTAAAAAAGTAGTGAATGTTAAACTTTTAGGCGCTCGGATTTCAAAGAAAAGTAGTTCTAATTATTTGTCCGACAGGAATTATGATGTTGAAGGATGGAAGCTATCGCCTAGCATCTCTTTTCAGCCCAAGAATACTTTTCGGCTTACAGCACATTTCATGTATACCGATAAAACGAATCAACTTAAAAATGCAAATGGCGAAAAAGCACTTTTGTATGAAACAGGTATAGAAGCAAAAATAAATAAGCTATCGCGGAGGACATTTACCTTAACGGCAAAATATATTGATATTGTAGCAGATTTGAACGGAACATCGCCCAACTCTCCTATAGCGTATGAACTGTTTGAAGCGTTACAAATAGGTAGAAACTTTACTTGGATGGCCGTTTGGCAAGAAAAATTGGTAAATGGCTTACAATTGTCCTTTCATTACGAAGGTCGAAAAATAGGGGATGGTAAAATTATTAATATAGGGAGAATGCAAGTGTCGGCTTTGTTTTAATTTTTGCTATTTTTGCGTACTAAATAACTTTATTAATGCATACTCAACGCTATTTTGAGCTTTTAAAACGAATTACGCTAATATTGATACTCTATACTTTTTGTAGGGTTTTGTTCTTTGTATTTAATCAACAATCCTTTGAAAGCGCAGCATTGCCAACGCTCTTAGTAGCTTTTCTATACGGCATTCGATTTGATCTTTCTATTGTATTTTCGAGCAACTTGCCCTTTATCGTTCTGAGTATTATTCCATTATCGTTTACGGCATCAATCTCTTGGAATAAGTTTCTGAAGATTCTTTTTTTTGTGGTGAATATTCCGCTGCTGCTTATGAATATGGCAGATGTGGAGTATTATAAATTCACGTCCAAAAGAACAGGGTATGATGTGATGGGTATATTGGGTGATATCGGGAATCAAAGTTTTCAACTTCTTGCTCATTACTGGTATATTCCATTGATCATTGCGATTTTTGTTTTTTTGTTATTCAAGCTTTATGGCGACGTTGAAATCATAGAGGGTAAACGCATTAGTCGTATTTATGCTGTTATTCTTTTTCCTTTAGTGTTGTTGTTTTCTATCGTAATGATTCGAGGAGGCTTTCAGTATAAGCCGCTTAAGCCTGATCATGCGTTCGTATTTTCGCCCAATGTACTCGGCAATTTGGTGCTGAATACGCCGTATAATTTTTTTACTACACTTAGTTTTCCTAGAGTAGAAAATGTGGCGTATTATAAAACAAACGAAGAAGTAAAATCTATTATACAGCAACCACAGGTACGTTCCGATTTTTCGAATAAAAAGTTAAATGTGGTGGTTATTATTTTAGAAAGTTTCTCCCGAGAGTACATGTCTATGGGAGAGGAAGCGTCAGGCTTTACTCCTTTTTTAGATTCCTTAGCGGGTGTGGCAACCTTCTTTGATCATCACTTTGCCAATGGCAAAAGATCGGTAGAGGCTGTACCTTCTATCTTTGCATCAATTCCTGCCTTGATGGACGAGCCTTATATTACAGGCGTATACCAAAGCAACGAGCTGCATGGGTTGGCAGAGCATCTAACAAAAGAAGGGTATCAGACGGCTTTTTTTCATGGAGGGCGAAACGGTACGATGGGCTTTGATAAATTTTCGATTAATGCGGGATTTCAGAAGTATTATGGATTGGATGAATACCCAACAAAGGACAAAGATTTTGATGGCAATTGGGGGATTTACGACGAGCCCTATCTGAATTATTTTTGCACTACCATATCTGATTTTAAGCAACCTTTTATGGCGAGTGTTTTTACGTTAAGTTCTCACCAACCGTATAGTGTACCAGCAAAATACAAAGGACTATTTCCAAAAGGGACGTTAGAAATACATGAAAGTATAGGCTATGCAGATTATGCCCTAAAGAAATTTTTTGAAGTAGCACGTACTAAAGATTGGTACAACAATACGCTATTTGTAATCACGGCAGACCATACGCAGCAACTGTCTTCTTCAAAATATACTACCCCAATTGGAGAATATAGGATTCCGTTACTACTATTTCATCCTTCCAAAAAAGTGAATGCAGATACTTCTGCTGTTACCCAACATCTGGATATTATGCCTACCGTATTAGATTATTTAGGCGTAGCGAATACGTTGTCTATGCTTTTTGGACGTTCGGTAGTAAGTTCTACAGAGGGGAGCGCTCTTTTTTATACCAATAAAACGTATGTCTATGTAAAAAAAGAGTACTACATAGAGTTTGATACCAAGACGGTGAAGTTATACAGAAGCGAGGATTGGAAACGTGAAGTTGAGATTGTAGACAACCCTCAACTTAAAGCACAGTATGAAAGAGAACTGAAGGCGTACATTCAGTATTATAATAATGGATTGAATGCAAACAGTTGGTATCGGTGATTTCAGTTACTCCAAAGGGGGTATATCTGGAATAAACTCATACTTTTTACTTTCCTGGCTTATTCTACAGCAATAGGTTTTTAATCCATTGGTCAGCGCTATGTATCTAGCTTTTATTGTCATGTTGTAGAGTGCTGCTTGGTCAAACGCTGCCTGATTTATTTTTTGGTCGGCAGATTTGCATTCTATTAATAAAAAAGGTTTTCCTTCTCTGTCGTAAACAATAATATCACTTCTTTTAAGCAGTTTATTGTAGCGCAACCCTGTTTCTACTTTTATAAGTGCTTTTGGATAGTGGTAGTGATTTATCAAAAGATGTAAAAAATGTTGCCTTACCCACTCTTCGGGGGTCAACAAAAAGAAATTTTTACGTATAAGATCAAAGATAAGCGTTTTGCCTTCTTCCTTTTTGATTTTTACATCAAATTGCGGTAAGTTTAGTTTTTGAAAAAGGCTCATAATTGATTTAATATACGTATAATCGAACTAAAGGTAAGATTTAATTTAACAACCATGAAAACCAAAGAAGAAATAGTAAAAGACTGGCTACCCCGATACACAGGAGCATCGCTGGATAGTTTTGGTGACTATATTTTGCTTACCAATTTCAGGAATTATGTAGATATGTTTGCTACCCAGTTTGGCGTAGAAATTATAGGGCTTGATAAACCTATGCAAACGGCTACCTTTAATAATATTACCATTATTAATTTTGGAATGGGAAGTGCTATGGCTGCCACGGTTATGGACTTACTTTCGGCTATTATGCCCAAAGCAGTGCTTTTTTTGGGTAAATGCGGAGGCTTAAAAAAAACGAAATTGGGAGATTTGATTTTGCCTATTGCGGCCATAAGAGGAGAGGGTACAAGCGACGATTATATGCCGAAAGAGATTCCGGCGCTGCCGTCGTTTAGGCTACAGCAGTCTATTTCTTCGGTTATTAAAAGGAAAGAGCTGGATTATTGGACAGGAACGGTTTATACAACCAATAGACGAGTTTGGGAGCACGATGAGAAATTTAAAGATTACCTGCGCGATATCCGTACGATGGGTATAGATATGGAAACGGCTACGATATTTATAGTTGGTTTTGCCAATGGTATTCCTCATGGTGCATTGCTTCTGGTTTCTGATAATCCGATGACGCCAGATGGTGTAAAAACATCCAAAAGTGATGTAGCTGTTAATCAGAAATTTGTAAATCAACATCTTCAAATCGGTATAGAATCGTTGAGAGAGTTGGCAGATTCGGGCGATTCGGTAAAACACCTGATTTTTGAATAATTAGGGGCTGTCCTAAAATGGTTTAATAAATCATAATGGAGTTGTAATTAAATTTCAATTAAATATGTTACAACTTTTAATGTTTAAACGTATATTTGTAGGCAAATTTTATATAGTTTTAGTATATTTGCCAAATGAGATTGGAAGACGAAATCAAACAAAAAGAATTTAGGAACGACTACTCCAAGGGCGTAGTGAATTTGATTTATACCTTTAACTGGTTGGATGCGCAGACAAGAGATTTTGTAAAAAGGTTTGACATCACTTCTCAGCAATTTAATATACTTAGAATCCTTAGAGGGCAATATCCATCGCCCTCCACGATTAATCTTCTGAAAGATCGAATGCTTGATAAGATGTGCGATGCCTCACGTATGGTAGAACGCTTGAAGGCAAAAGGCTTATTAGAAAGGCATACCTGCGAGAAAGACCGTAGATCGGTTGATATTGTTATTACAAAACAAGGGCTTGATCTTCTGTTGGAAATAGACAAAGATATTCCTGATTATGAAAAGGTCATGAATAACTTAAACGCTACCGAAATAAAACAACTCAATGTTTTGTTGGATAAGCTGAGAGGCTGATTTTTATCGGGGTAAGAAAATTATGTTTTTTTGACCTTTTCCAATTTATTGTTTACTTTTAATCGGAAATTTGGATAAAGACTTGTTGCCATAATGTTCTATATATGATTTATATGCTGCTTCGTCAGAGGTAAACATAACATAGGCTTGTTGTGATTTTTAGTGTTATATAGTATATTTCATTAAAAGGAGTCGAATTATTACAAATTTAGAGGTTACTATACCACAAAAACTAGTATATATTAATGTCAGACGACGAAGTCATAGCGAAGATAAAAAAAGGTGACGAACGCGCTTTGGATTTTCTGTATAAGAAAAATTATAAAATGATGACCAATATGATCATCAAGAATAATGGAACTGAAGAGGAAGCTAAAGATATTTACCAAGAAGCGTTGATAGTGGTATGGCAGAAAATAATGAGTCCTGACTTTGTACTTTCTTCAAAAATTAGTACCTATTTGTACAGTATATGTCAGAATCTATGGCGCAAAGAATTGGAGCGCAAGAGTAAGCATACTGGAGAAGAAGAGATTAAGAGTATCGTTATTATTGATATTGATAAGAAAGAACGGATAGAAGCCATTAATCAATGTATTAATAATTTGGGGGAAACTTGTAGGGCACTTTTGACGTATTATTATTTTGATGATATGTCAATGAACGAAATAGCAGAGAAAATGGGTTTCTCAAATTCTGATACTGCAAAGACAAAAAAATATAAGTGTAAGCAGGAATTAGACAAAATGGTGAGAAAGTTATACAAGGCAAGTGATTTCATGGATTAATTAGTATAATAGGACATAACATGAGTTTTAACGAAGAAAATATTGAAGCCTATCTTACGAGCAAATTAACTGCTACAGATACATTGGCGATGGAGGAGGGGATTAAGAATGACCCGTTGTTGAAGAATGAGGTAGAATTTCAAAAAGACATCTTGGAATCGCTAAAGAATAGTAGAAAAATGCAACTAAAAAGTAGATTGAACAATATAGACGTATCGACTACTTCTATGGGTGTTTCGTCTGCTGTAAAAATCGCAGCATCTTTTATTACGGTTGGTATGATTGGCGCTGGTATTTATTATATGTCGGTGTTTCCTTCGTCTAATAAAGATAAGATAACGGAAAATGTAAGTGTACTGTTAACTGAAAATGCAGCAAGTTATTCTACTACAGTTAACGCTTCTGAATCAAATAAGAACGAAAGTGTACTCTTGAAAAAAGTAGACGCGGTTAAGGAGAAGCCAACTAGAAAAGCGAGTAACATAAAGTTGTATTCGAAGGTTGTTAGTCCTTCTGCTGCTTTGGCCGTAGTACCTAATGGAGCAATAGCAGAGCAAGATTATGGAATAAACAAAGACATCGTCCTTCCTACGGCAGGATTAAACGACTCAAAAGTAAAAATCGCCGACAATGTTGAAATTGGATACGACTCCTCTATAAAGAAAGAGTTAAGTTATAAATTTTACAGCGGTAAGTTGTTTTTATCAAAAGATTTCGAAGAACAACCCTACGAATTGTTAGAGTTGAATACGACAAAAGCCAAGAAATTTTACCTCTTTTTTGACAATAGGTATTATGAATTAAAAGCAAATCAAAATTCTATAGCCCGTTTAAAAGAGGTAAATGACACATTAATCCTATCTTCGCTGAAAAATTTGAATAAATAATTAGTTTTGTATTAAAATTACTTGAAAAGAGTCGAATTTTTTATAAATTTGACTCTTTCTGTATTATATGGGGTCAGCAAAAAAGCTTTACCGAAATAAAAAAACACTGGGTAGTTACCCTTCTTTCACTGTAATGTTTAGCATTACGCTTTCTATGATCGTTATAGGTCTTTTGGGGTTGATACTATCGCATGCCCAAAAACTGAGTAGCTTGGTCAAAGAAAGTATTGAAGTAAATGTATTTCTCAAAAATGAGACGACCGATAGTCTTCGAAATGCCCTACAAACTGTTTTGTCGAGAAGAAGCTATTTACTTTATAAAAACAATGAGGCTCAAATTGTTTATATTTCAAAAGAGGAGGCTAGAAAAAAATTTGCAGAAACCTATGGAGAAGATTTTACAAAAGTGCTAGAGGAAAATCCGCTCTATGCTTCTTATTCTTTACGAATTCGCCCCGAATATTCTGATTCCTTAAACATGAAGAAAATTTCAGAGCAAATTACAGGAATGGAAGGTGTAAGAGAGGTTTATTATCAAGAAGCTTTGATTAATAGGATTAATAAAAACATAAGAACGGTAAGTTCTGTTTTGGCTGTTTTTGGTTTTATTTTATTGGGCGCTTCTATTTTACTAGTCAATAATACAATCAAACTAGCGTTGTATTCGCAGCGTTTTATAATCCGTAGTATGCAGCTGATAGGTGCTACAAAGTGGTTTATTCAACGGCCCTTCCTAATGCGCACATTAGTTCAAGGAATGATTAGTGGTGCTATTGCTGCGGCATTACTGTTTGGTATGATGCACGTGGCGTATGGGGAATTGAAGGAATTAAATGAACTTCGTCAAGATGAACAGCTTTTGTTGATCTACGGAGGGCTTGTGGTATTGGGATCTTTGATAGGATTTTTGAGTTCATACAGGGCTGTGAATACTTATTTGAAGATGTCTTTGGATGAGTTGTATTAAACTAAAGTGAAGAGAAATAAAATCATTAATTATAAACTAGATAAGATTATGGCAAAGAAAAATTTAAGTAATGAGATCAATACTACCACATCAAACGACGAAAACAAGTTGGTTTTTGAAAAAACCAACTACCAATTAATGTTGGCGGGTATAGCGGTAATTGTAATCGGTTTTATCATTATGATGATGGAAACAGGTGAATACGGTATTGGTTTCTTAGGTCTTACGCTTGGCCCTATCGTTGTAGTACTTGGTTTTGCATTGGAGTTTGCCGCTATTATGTATACCTCTAAAAAGGAAGATGGATCTAATTAATGCTATATTATTGGCTATAGTAGAAGGGGTTACAGAGTTTTTGCCCATTTCCTCTACCGGTCACATGATTATTGTATCGTCACTTTTGGGGATAAGTCAGTCGGAGTTTACCAAAATTTTCGAAGTCAATATCCAGTTCGGGGCAATTCTTTCGGTAGTAGTGCTGTACTGGAAGCGTTTTTTTCAGACACTCGATTTTTATTATAAACTATTGATTGCATTCCTTCCTGCGGCCTTTATTGGATTCTTCCTTGGCGATTATATTGACCTGTTGCTCGAAAATGTAACAGTCGTAGCAATCTCTTTATTACTGGGTGGTATTGTACTGCTTTTTGTAGATAAATGGTTCAATGCTACTGCAGAGGAAAATAAAGAAATAGACTATTCGCTGGCATTGAAAATTGGTTTTTTTCAATGTATTGCAATGATACCTGGGGTTTCGCGCTCTGCCGCTACGATTGTAGGAGGGATGTCTCAAAAGCTGACAAGGCAAAAAGCCGCAGAGTTTTCTTTTTTCTTGGCAGTACCGACCATGTTTGCCGCTTCGGCATACAAACTTCTTAAAAATTACAAATCGATACATTCCGAAGATATATCTATTTTAGTGATAGGGAATATAGTAGCTTTTGTAGTAGCCTTAATGGCTATCAAATTTTTCATTTCTATACTCACCAAGTACGGCTTTAAGGTGTTTGGATACTATCGAATAGTCTTGGGATTACTTATTTTAGTGTTACTTGCTTTTGGAGTTAAGTTAGAGGTTTAAGCAATTATTAGTGGCACAGTTGTATATCCTTTAAAATCCATCGTTAGGCTTTTCTGATACGTCGTCTGGAGGCATGTCGTTTCCGTTGTCGATAGTTGTGGAGTCTGTTGCTGGAATTGTCATAGCATTAAAGTTGTATTTGTAGTCCAACGATTTATCCGCATATATTTTTTGCATATAATACCCAAAGATTGGCAACGCCATTTTTGCCCCTTGTCCGAATTGCATACTGCGAAAACGTATGCTGCGCTCTTCGCCACCTACCCATACACCAGAGACCAAC
>JAYSUZ010000160.1:0-23848 GCA_043718845.1 Cytophagales bacterium | reverse complement strand
AGATCTTGTAAACGATGCCACGGATCAATTGAAAGACCAAGCAAAACAAGAAGTGGACAAATTGAAAGCAGAAGCAGAAGCTAAAGCGAGAGCAGAGGCCGATAAATTGAAAACAGAAGCAGAGGCTAAAGCCAAAGCAGAAGTAGATAAACTGAAAGCGGAAGCAGAAGCTAAGGCGAAAGCAGAAGCAGACAAACTAAAGGCCGAAGCAGAGGCTAAAGCGAAAGCAGAAGCAGATAAAATAAAGAAAGACGCGGAGAAAAAAGCTAAAGATGCCTTGAAGGGTATTAAATTCTAACGGCACTTCACACCCTCCAACAAAAAAGCCCTCTGATTGCATAAGAGGGCTTTTTTGTTGGAGGGTTGTTAGATTTTATGTACCTTCCTTCGCTCTGTTTTGCAAAGGGCAAAATAAATCTTTATTTTGCGCCTAATTATCCCATAAAATTCAAAAAAGACCTTAATAAATTACGTCATGAGAAAGAAAATAGTAGCTGGTAACTGGAAAATGAACAAAACCCTAGACGAAGGCCTTGCCCTTGCTTCTGAGGTAATTGCGATGGTGAAAGACGAAGTAACAAACGATGCACAAGCAGTACTTTGTACGCCTTTTATCTCGTTATACAGCGTTGGAAAACTTGCAGAGGGCTCTACCGTAGCCGTTGGCGCTCAAAACTGTTACGACAAAGAATCCGGTGCCTATACAGGTGAAATCTCTGTTTCTATGCTAAAATCAATCGGTACTAAATACGTGATTTTAGGACACAGCGAAAGAAGAGAGTATTTTGCAGAATCAAACGCATTGCTTGCCTCTAAAGTAAATGCTGTTTTAAAAGCAGGTCTTACGCCTATCTTCTGTTGTGGTGAAACATTACAACAACGCGAAAAAGGAATACACATTGACTTCATCAATAGTCAATTGTCGGAAAGTCTTTTCCACCTTTCAGAAGATGCATTTAAAAAAGTAGTAATCGCTTATGAGCCTATATGGGCTATCGGTACTGGTGTTACTGCTTCTAAAGAACAAGCGCAAGAAATGCACGAAAAAATTCGTACACACCTTGCAAGCCACTATGGCAAAACAGTTGCTGAAGAAATCTCTATTTTATACGGAGGAAGCTGCAAACCAGACAACGCAAAAGAACTCTTCGCTTGCAAAGATATAGACGGAGGTCTTATCGGTGGCGCTTCTCTTAAAGCAAGAGATTTTGTTGACATTATTAAATCCTTCTAATACCTTCCCTCCACACAAAAATCACTAAGATTATGCTTCTAGAAACTATTCCAGAGCATGGTTTTAGTGATTTATAATTTAAGAACACATGCGTTACATTGAAGTAAAAATTGACTCCTCGCCCGAACTGACTGAATTGCTCTTGGCGGAATTGGTAGCATTGGGATACGATTCTTTTCAGGAAACGGACACAGGGCTGGATGCGTACATAGAGCAAGATAATTTCTCAGAACCACAGCTTCAGGAATTGATACTCCGCTATGCCACTTCAGACGTAGCCATTCCCTATACCTTTGGTCTTTTAGAAGACAAAAACTGGAACGAGGAATGGGAGAAAAATTTTCAGCCCGTTATTATTGGCAACGATTGTATCGTAAGAGCCTCTTTCCATACCCCTACGACTCCTTATAAATACGATATCGTCATAAACCCGAAAATGTCGTTCGGTACAGGGCATCATGAAACCACTTCGATGATGATAGCCAATCAGTTAGAAATAAATCACAAAGATAAAACGGTTATGGATGCCGGTAGTGGCACTGGAATCTTGGCGATTTTGGCATCTAAATTAGACGCTACGCTTGTCGACGCTTTTGATGTGGAAGATTGGGCCTTTGAGAATTTAAAAGAAAATGCTATCTTAAACGGCTGTTTGAATATTCAAATAGAACAAGGAACCGTTACACAAGTACGTTTAAGAGAAAAAGAATACGATATTGTTTTAGCAAATATAAATAGAAATGTATTGCTAGAAGAAATGCCTGAGTACAGCAAAAGAATTAAGCTTGGTGGAATACTCGTATTAAGTGGCTTTTATACGCATGATGTTCCCGTTATAGAAACTCGTGCAGCGGAATTTGGATTGACAAAGACTTCATCAAAAGAAAACAACAACTGGACATCTTTGGTGTTTAGTAAAAATTAAAACAATTACAAGATGTTAAACAGACTCGGATTTATACTACTATTTTTTTGCATAGGACATTTGTCGACTGCGCAATATAAATTCTCTTCAGACCCCACCGTATTTGTACAGGATATAAATACGATGATGCTGAACTCTAAAAACCCCGCAGCAATACAAGCGGGTACCGCTTTCGGAGCGGTATTCCCATCTTTTTCTGTCGATCAACAAAAAAAAATAATTGAAACCGCACAGCAACTCGCAAAAACAAAAAAAGCAAAATCACACCCAAATTTTACCGACTTTTTTAGCGCATTAACCGCAGCGAAAGCAAAACAAATCAGCACTCAAAACTTCGATACACTTATCCTTATCACCAATAAAATCAACGACGACTATACAAGCGCCCTTGTCCAATCCTACCTTGCTACTATTCGAATTTTCTTTGAAAAAGACCTGCTGTACGCATCCAATTACAACAGATTGAGAATACTCGGCGGAAACTATACCTTCCGACTGCTTGAACCAAAAGTGGACAACGCTTCAAGCGATTTCGATATGCCAGAAGAGACCACTGAAGATACAACCAAGAAAAGTGTTTTAGAGGCTCAACAAGACTTTTTTAGCGACTTCGACACTCCTCCCGAAGAAGACAATGGCAACGGCACAGTAGAAGACCCCAAAGAACTCAGCGTATTTGATGTAGGCTATAACTATCCCGTACAGCCAACTATTGATGGCCCCGTAATAGAATTTTCTTCTATTGACCTTGTCTTTGCAACAAGCAACGATTCTACTACATTAAAATCAACAAGCGGAACACTGCTTTTGAAAAGCGGTGTGTTTGTGGGCAAAGGGGGTACTATGGATTGGTCAACCGCTGGAACAGCCCCAGGCGAAGTCTTTGCTCAATTGAGGGAATTTAACTTCCCTATAAAGGCAATCCGAGTGATTTCTGAAGGCGCAAAGCTGAGCTATAAAGCCCGAACCGACTCCCTGATAGAAGGGATATTTGAATACCGTGAAAATAAAAATAAAGCAAAAATACAAGCCTCTTTTCCTAGATTCGTCTCCTTCAAAAGCAATGTAGAAGTGAAAGGGCTTGATGAAAATATCGTTTACAAAGGAGGTCTTTCACTCTCTGGAAAAAGAATCTACAGTTCGTCTGTAGAAGAAGGACTGTCGATGATCGAAATCCAAAAAGATGGAAAACCAAAAATACGCGCCTTCTCCAATAAATTTGAATTAGGAGACAGCCTAATAACTTCCAACTTCGCTACCATGGCTATCTATATGGAGGACGACTCTATCACACACCCTGGTACAACATTCAAATACAACAAATCGAAAAAAATTATTCGAATAGCAAAACAGCAAGGTTTTTCCAATGCGCCCTTTATAGACAGCTACCATAAATTGGAAATTATATCGGATGTGGTGTATTGGGATATGAATAAGAACGACATCGATTTCAATATTGTAACCGCAAAAAACCAGATTCCAGCAGTATTCGAATCGGCAGAATACTACCAAGATAATAAATACATGAAACTTAGAGGTATTTACAGGTTTCACCCTCTCCAAGTAGCCGTGAACTATGGAAACAAAAATAAAATAAACGAGTTTTATGCAGGCGACGTAGCCTCGTCTGTTGGCCTAGAAATCAACACCTTCAAGGGTGCCATGGTACAGCTTATGAAACTTGGCTATATTGATTATAATACCAATACAGGATTTATACGATTAAGACCTAAAGCCATACATTATTCCTTATCGAGTAAAAACAAAAAAGATTTTGACAACATCACCTTCGTTTCGCTGAGTCCTGGCGCTGTAAACGCTTCCCTTAATTTGGAAAACCATGAACTGCTTGTGCGTGGTGTGGAACGCATCTATATTTCAGATTCCCTTAAGGTAAATATTTCCCCTGCTAATAAACAAATTAAAATCGAAAAAAATCGAAACTTCAAATTCGATGGCTCTATCAATACAGAAACATTTCAATTTGTTGGGAAAAATTTTGAATTTGTATACGATACGTTCTTAGTGCACATGCCAGAGATTAACCAAATCAAACTTGCTGTAGTAAATAAGAAGAAAGGCAAAGGACAAGACACTTCTAATACCAAATCGAGAGTGCTGGGAAATGAACTTCGGTATTCTTCTGGAACGTTGTACATCAACAAACCAAACAACAAATCCGCTACTAAGAAAATGCCGCAGTATCCCATTTTTGATGCTACTTCAGGGGCTTCTGTGTTTTTTAATAAAAAGAATATCAACGGTGGAACCTACGATACAACGGTACGTTTTGAAATTCCACCGTTCCGTTTGGATAGTTTAAGTTCTGATGACCCACACTCTGTTGGTTTCGAAGGTACGTTCAAATCAGGCGGCATCTTTCCTGAGTTCAAAGAAAAATTAGTAATCATGCCCGACTTTTCTCTTGGCTTCAAACATAAAGTACCTAAAGACGGCTACCAATTATATGGCGGTACGGGTAAGTACTACAGTGCATTATCACTAGACAATAAAGGGATACGCGGCGAAGGAGAAATTCGGTATTTAACTACGACACTGCTGTCCAAAGACTTTATATTTTATAAAGACTCCGTAAAAACAGAAGGTACATTGATGCAATCAAAAGCAGGCATTCACGCAGATGCCTTGTCTGGTGTCACTTTCCCTAAATCAAAACTAACAGAATACCGCTTACGATGGTTGCCAAGAGCGGATAGTATGTTTATTTCAAATATAAAAACACCAATGTCTATATACGACAGTACGGCAACAATGATTGGTACGGCAAACGTAACTAAAAAAGGCATGTTGGGCAAAGGCGTACTTTTTACTAGAGGCTCCATATCGGAATCGTATAAATTTGCCTTTGAAGAAAAGAAATTTGGCGCCAGAAATGCTCAATTTAAAATCGAATCCGAAGACCCAGACAAACCTGCTCTATACGGTAACGATGTGAAACTTGCCTTTGACCTAGAAAAAGGTATGGCACGTTTCAATCCTGAAACAGAAGGGTTTGCCAGTAACTCTTTCCCTTATGTAGAATATAAAAGTTCGTTGGAAGATGGCGAATGGGACTTAAAGAAAAAGATTATTACACTGGCCAAACCAGACAGTGCTGATATCACCAAATCTTACTTCTATTCTACTAGAAAAGACCAAGATTCGCTGGTATACAACGCTACAAAAGCGGTATACGATATTCCAAAACAACTCTTAAACATAAGCGGAATACCTTACATAAAAGTAGCCGATGCATTCGTCTATCCTGATAGCGGAAAAGTAACCATCGAACAAAATGCTATCATGACAACACTTCAGAATGCTGCTATAGACATTGATAGTGTAAAAAAATACCATCACCTGTACGACGGGACTATTGACATCACTTCAAGATTAAAATTTGGCGGGGTTGCGACCTATCGATATGTAAACTTGGGAGACGATACTTTGTCTATTAAATTCCAAGATTTTCGGTCTGAACCCGGCAGAAAAAAGAAAGAGGGGATGCACACCGTTGCTACAGGCTTAGTAAAGGAGGATGATAATTTATTTATTGGACCAAAAATAATCTATAAAGGCAAGGTTTTAATGTATGCCGAAAGCCCGTACTTAGTATTTGATGGGTACATCAAGCTTGACTTAAAAGGTGCAATCAACTATTCCGAATGGCTGAAATATACCAATGATGGGGAAAATAAAGAAGTTAAAATTGACCTTCAAGCAGCAGTATCCGACAACGGGGTTCCGCTGTCGTCGGGGATGCACCTTGACAAAAGGACAAATCAACTTTACACAAGTTTTATTTCTAAGAAAGTAGCACAAACGGACCATGACTTCTTTGTAGCCGACAAAGCTTTTGAATACAATCTCGACTCGAACGAATTTCGAGTAGGGAATTTAGATCGATTTGCGGGAACAACGTATCAAGGAAACAATATGATCTATAACGATTCTACTTCCAAGTTGAAGTTTGCTGGAAAGTATACGTTTCTTGAGGTCAACGAAAAAAATACAAATGTAAAACTTATCAGTACAGGTAATGGTTTTGCTGAACTGAAGAATAACGATTACACGTTCAACACACTCTTGGCATTCAACATTGCCTTGAACAGCAAGATTGTTGCGGCAATGGCCACAGACATGAAAGACGCCTGTGAAAATCTACCCTTCGACTCGCTCACTTCCTCCGACCAAGGCGCTTCCGACAGCGAACAGTTGTTTGGAAAAATAGCTGCAATCGTTGGTCAAAAAGGGCTAGAAGGCTACAAGAATAAAATGAGTTTAGGTCTATCTTCCCTCTCAGGCCTAAATGCTGAAATGGCAAAATCATTTATATTTTCAAATGTTACCATGAAATGGTCTTCCGTATATAAAGCTTTCTATAGTGTAGGAAAAATCGAACTCGATGGAATTCAGAAAACACCTATCAAAAAATCAATAAATGGTTTTATCGAAATAAGGAAATCTGCAAAAGGAGACGTCGTTACAATTTATCTAGAACCCACTCCAAATAATTGGCAATACATCAGTTACAGCGATAACCGCCTCGCCTGCACTACTTCTAGCGAAGAGGTAAACGCTATAATAGTAGGAAGGTCTAAAGGCGAAATGCCAGACCGAAGTAAATTTTACTTTGTAGCCGCCGAAGCTATTGAAAAAGGTAAATTTATTCATGAATTTAAGAACCATTATCTAAACGAATCTGAAGAGCAGATTGAAAAAGAGGACAATAAACAAGAACAAGAGGCGAACGAGAAAAAAGAAATCCCAGGCAACGATATTGATATCAATGAGCCTGAGATAGGCAAGGAAGAGCAACCTCAACCAAAAGAAGCTCCCACTCCTACTACAACTAAGAAAAAGAAGAAAAAAGAGAAGAATTACGACGAATATAAACTTCCCGATCAAAACAATGAGCCTGCGCTAGAAGCACCAGAAGATGAAAAACAGCAGCCCACGATTGAAAATCACGAGGAAAAGAAGCAAGATCAGGACAAAATGAAGGACTTGTTTAAATAAGGATAATTAAGTACCTTTGAAACTCTAATGTACCATTTTGTACTAAAAATGGGGAATTTGACAACTTTTGAATTAACTATGTCGTAAAGACATTTATAATATGAATTCGGAATTTTACATCGTACTATCTGCTATCGCAGCCTACTTGATTGGTTCTTTTCCAACTGCGGTTTGGTATGGCAAAGCTTACTTTGGCATTGACGTAAGAGAACATGGAAGTGGAAACTCTGGTGCCACCAACACCTTTCGTGTACTAGGCAAACAAGCGGGCATTATTGTAATGGCGGTTGATGTTCTAAAAGGTTGGACGGCTACACAAGGTGCTGCTCTTTTGGTATATGCCGACCTTATTTATCCAGAAGACCTCGTCTTATTTAAACTAATCTTTGGAATAGCAGCAGTAGTTGGCCATATATTTCCTATTTATGTCGGCTTTAAAGGTGGAAAAGGAATCGCAACGCTCTTGGGTATGGTACTATCGGTTCACATAGAAGCGGCACTGCTCTGCCTACTTGTATTTATAATTGTATTATTACTCTCAAAATATGTATCGCTAGGCTCTATGATTGCAGCATTGGTATTCCCTATTTTACTTATCTCCCCAAAATTTCGCCCAGACGAACACAGTCCTACTGTAATTGTGTTTGGATTTGTAATATTTCTTATGGTTGTAATCACCCACCAAAAGAATATTGTTCGCCTGCTTAATGGCGAAGAAAACAAAGCCAAGCTTCGAATCCGTCGTAAATAAGGTACTCCTTTTTCTTGATGCTTCGTTTGTATACTTTTGAAAAGTATACCGAATCATAAAATTAATTATTGTCCAATAAGAGCACATCCCACTCATGAGTGAACTAACCGAAATCGCTGCAAAACAAATCGAATTAACGAGGGCTATAGATACCGTTTGGGTTGCGCTCTGTGCCGCAATGATTTTTCAAATGGAAGGAGGTTTCGCGCTCTTGGAATCAGGATTTGTACGGTCCAAAAATTCTATTAGTATAATAGCCAAAGTATTCATTGACATCCTTTATGGCGGTCTCGCTTTCTACGCTATTGGCTTTGGTATTGCCTATGGGCACTCCAATGGATGGTGGGCCTTTGGTTTTGGCATCTCCGAAAGCGATTTAGGCTTAGGCTTGACTATCTCAAATAAATTATTTTGGTTTATTCAGATGGGATTTGCGATAGCGGCTATTTCAATTGTATCTGGTGCGGTAGCCGAACGAATGAAAATATGGGCTTACGCCATATTTGTAACCCTTTTTTGTGCTTTTCTCTATCCACTTGTAGCTAATTGGGTGTGGAATCCAAATGGATGGCTCTATCAATTAGGTTTTAATGACTTTGCGGGATCTTCCGCCGTACACGCTATGGGTGGCTTCGCAGGACTTGCAGGGGCGCTTGTATTAGGGCCAAGAATAGGCAAATACAACAGCAACGGCTCTATAAATGTTATTGCAGGGCACAACCTAACGCTGTCGGCAGTAGGCGCATTCATCTTATGGTTTGGCTGGTTTGGGTTTAACCCTGGCTCTACCTTAGCTGCCGTTGGGAAATGGGACTTAATAGGTACAATTGCTACCAACACCTTCTTAGCCTCCGCCATGGGAGGAATTTCCACTTCTTTGTATACAATGTACCGCTATAAAAAAGTAGATTTCACAATGGTAATAAACGGTATCCTCGCAGGGTTAGTAGCCATTACTGCCGGCTGCAATGTAGTAAGTGCTAACGCCGCAATTGTAATTGGCCTTACAGCAGGAATCCTTGTAGATGTAGCTGTAGTGGTGATAGACAAACTCAAAATAGACGACCCCGTAGGAGCAATCGCAGTTCATGGCGTAAACGGCTTTTTTGGAACCTTAGCGGTTGGATTATTTGCTACAAAAAATGGGCTCTTCTATTCTTGGAATGCCGAACTATTGGGAATACAGGTAGTAGGAGTAACCGTTATTGCGCTATTCTCCTTCGCACTATCGTATTGTATTTTCACATTACTAAAAAAAACAATCGGAATAAGAATCTCTGCCAAAGAGGAATTAGCAGGACTAGACGCTACAGAGTTTGGAGTGAAAGCCTATTCTACCTTCGACTAAAATAATTCGTTTGTAAATCGAGTCCAAAAAAGTAAGCGTTCATGAAAAAGCTGTTTCGCTTCTTTCATGATTGCACCATAACGAGTGAGCACATAGCGGTAGGAAGTGTTGTCCGTAAAGCCACTCAAGTTTTGAGAAAACAGCAGATCCAATGCTGTAGCATTTCCAAAGATATCCTTAAGGTCTTTTAATTCAGACTGCATTTTTACATCTCCATTGTCGCTCCTTGGTGCTATATGCTTCTTGTATATAACCATTGCCATGTCGTTTATGGCAAGCCCCTTCTCGAGCAATAAATTATCCTTTGCAGGATTTACAAAATCAAAAAAAGTACCATCAAATATATTTGTCAACTGGAAATAATCGTTGTATTGACAATTAAAAAAATAACGCTGCGGTTTTAAAAAAGTATACCGCCCCAAATTACTATTCCCTATTTTACTTAACCAAACCTCTAAGCTCAGCGCTTCCGCTCTATCAATCGAAGGGTCTATAACGAGCATTGCCCCTTTCCCTCCATTCTTAAGTTTCAGTACAGGTGCCGTATGGTAATTCCAGTTTACTATATTATCGTTAGACAAGCCGTTTTTATCGGTTACATAAAGCGTACGCTGGTCTTCTGAAGAAAGGGCTGCAGGAGAAAACAGCCATAGCTTACTATGTTCCAAATTAAACTTTTTAGAAAGAAGGAGTGATAGAAGGTGGCTTCGCTGCTGGCAACCTCCTTGCGGAAAATCATACTCTATCTCGTAAGCATGCGAGATCTTATCAAATGCGTTTTTTATAACAGCATAGTCATAACTCTTATGTGTTGCAAAATCATCTAACGGAAATTCGTACGTAATCATCTATAGGGAGCATCCAATCTAAAATGTATACAAAGAACCATAAAAAGAAATGAAGTATAACACCTTATTGCGTTTACTTTCTAGGCTTCTGTACATTTACTTCTATATTAGAGCGTTGCTTTATTACTTCTCCAATTCTTTTTCCCAAGCCAACGCCATCGGTACCAATACATCGTCTTCTACCTGAGCATGTAGCCGTAAGTCTTTCTCCAATTCATCCAACCTCAACAACAACACTCTATAAGGAAACAATTGCTCCATCGTACCCAACGAACGCACGATATATTTCTTAATTTCAGAAAGTTTATTCTCTACTTCGTCGTGGTGCGATTCCATAAAACGTTGAACGGAGAAATCTTTAAAGGTACCCCGCAACACTGCACTATTTAACTCTTTATTACGTACTTTTTCGAGCGCTTCAATATACGGAAACAACGATTTTTCTTCTATGCGAAAATGTTTCTCCATATTTTTTTGTAGCCACGAAAATACAGACGCTAACGTTTCCGAAAGCTCGCCTGGCAGCGAAGATAACTGCGTGAGGTGCTGTTCGATTTCAGGCAACCGTTTATTTAAATAATAACGGTGTGTTTTTACAAGATAATCTACAATAACAGCGCTAGGAAAGGTACGCAGTTGGGCCGTTGGCAATTCTGGATCGGCGGCGAACAAGGTAACTATCTGAGCAAAAAAAGCGGTTTCTTCTCCCAAATCCGATTCGATAGGAGCAGTGTAGAAATCGCTCCAGCGCCCTATGCTACTATCAGTCATCAAATCTGCTTCCTTGAGTTTTTCTATCAGAATATTTTTATCCATCATAACGCATTAAATTTTGTACAAGTAGGGTAATTTAGTGAAAAATAACTATGATAAAAATCAGTAAAGGGTATTTATTTCCTTAGGTTTAAGGTTACATTCAATTGATAATATATTTCCCTTCCCAACTGCGTTCGTTTTATGAGTTGGCATTCTTGTCGGGTCTCCTTTTGCTTGAAAAACATCTCGTCTAACTTCCATCTGTTGTTACTATGCAAGGATAAGGTTGCAAATATGGCTAATTCTGATATTTTAGTGCATAAAACAGCAAATGAAATAGTTGCCTATTAAACACTTGACCTAAACAGAAAAAAACCCAACTAGACAATCCTTTGAACCAAAAAGTATCGTTTAGAGAGGTATTAGTGGCAAACTGTTTCTTAGTGCACTCCCAAGTAGAGCACAGCTATTATCAAATAGTAAAATTGCAAGGAATAATATTACCAAATTATTACCAAAGTAACCTATATATTATCTAACTTGTATTATTATTATATTTTATTAAACAGAATTTTAATCCTAGCGTGTTCAACAAAATGTTCTAATTAAAAAAACTATTAACCATAAACCGTGTATGAAAACGAATCGCTCCTATTTTTTATTACTACTATTCCTCCTTCTAAGTATTCTATCCTGCAAAAAACAAGAAGGAAAAGGAGGCAAACTGTCTATAAAAGGTAAGGTTTATGCCCATTATTATAATAAAACATTCACCGACCTTCGCTACAGCGAATACGATGCGGACCGGGATGTATTTATACTATACGGCGACGACAACGTAAATGGAAACGATACA
This sequence comes from Cytophagales bacterium, assembly GCA_043718845.1. Lineage (GTDB taxonomy): Bacteria > Bacteroidota > Bacteroidia > Cytophagales > Cytophagaceae > JANYCO01. The sequence goes on along the minus strand of JAYSUZ010000160.1, from coordinate 12,111 downwards.
AAAACAAGCTACGATGGCAGTTATGAATTCAACTACCTAACCAAAGGCAAGTATAAAGTATATGTTTATTCTACAGACAAATTGACTCAACTCCAAAGTGTCGTTATCAAAGAAATCGACCTGACAAAAGATATTACGCTAGACGATTTAATAATAGACAAGGAAGATAAAACCTATGGGAAAAATGTACTAAGAGGAAAATTACATGTAACCGACTACGACAATTCTTTCACCTTCATTGAAGGTGCTTATTATGGAATGGACGAGGATGTCTACCTTATTAAAGAAGGAGACAGTTCGTATACCGATAAGGTAAAAACAAATTACAACGGCCTATATGAATTCAAAGGACTTAGAGATGGCAAATATGAAGTCTACGCCTACTCTGATACCAGTAAACTTGCCGTATTGCCCGGCTTTACGATGAGAAAGAAAAGTGTCACCATAAGCGGTACTGATGTACTATTAGGCGACATAGAGGTAAATAGAAAATAAGGATACCCCAGCCGTTATGAAACTATTTCTTTCACTATTACTATTGTTAATCCTCTTTCTCTCTAGAGGCTTACTTATGGCACAAAGCAAAGGGTCTATCAAGAAACACAGTATCAAGAGTGTGGTGATAACCTCCTTAGAGTATGAAGACGGCATCGCGATAAGCACTAAAAAAAACCAACATGCCTTTGATCATGTTGGAAATATAATTGAAGAGATTGAGTATGCTAAAGACGGCTCGGTTAAGAAAAAAGAAAGCTACAAATTCAATAAAAATAACGATGAAGTAGAGCACATCGTATATAATGTAGACGGTTCCATAAAGAAAAAGAATACAAAAAAATACAACAGTAGCAACGATAAGATCGAACAATCCAACTACGATGGAAAAGGCTTGCTTGTAGCCAAAGAAGTAGTAACGTACAATGCCTTTGGTGAAAAAATAGCTGAAATTACCGTTGATGGAAAAGGTAAGGTGATTGAAAAAACACTTTATGTATACGACAAGAAAGGTTTGAAAACAGAAAAACAAACCTATGATGGAACTAATAAATTAATTGAACTTAAAAAATTCAACTACGGATTTTAATGAACGAACTCGATTCTGCCCTTAGTACTTTTGAACCCATTTCATTGGAAGAAATGGACAGTGTAAAACTAATGGACAGAACTGATACAAAATTTGTACTCCGATTAGACCAATTACTCAAACTATTGCCGGATCTTAAAAATTATTATAAAGCATTAGAAATAGAAAAGAGCAAAACAAGTTCTTATGAAACGCTCTATTACGATACGCCAGATTTGCAATTATACCATAAACATCAAAATAAAAAATTAAATCGATATAAGATAAGGACAAGAAGTTACGTAGCCTCTGACCTAAGCTTTTTTGAGATAAAATTTAAAAATAACAAAGGAAGGACGATAAAAAACAGAATTAAGATTTCCAAACTTACTAAAAATTTAGAGCAAAAAGAGAAGGATTTGCTCTTCGAAAAAACAGGTATACGGTATTCAGAAATCGAACCAATAATTTGGGTAAACTATTGCCGCACTACGCTAGTTTCTAATGCTACCTGCGAGCGTGTGACAATAGATACGGGTCTTTATTTCAAAAAAGAGTTACAAATAGAGGCGTACAACAATTTAGTAATAATAGAGGTAAAACAAGAAAAGCTAAGCGCCTCGCCCATCCTTGATGTTCTCAAAAAAAATGGAATAAAAGAAGGGTCTCTGAGCAAATACTGCCTTGGTATAATGTCGCTCTTCCCTGATGTAAAACAAAATAATTTCAAACAAAGTAAACGTACCATCCAAAAATTATTATATGCTAACTAGGTCTATTTTTAAACTAACATTTCTCCTTTCTCTTTTCTTTGCCCCCAATTTGGGTTCTGTGACCACATACGCTCAAGGCGCTTCAGAGATGTTCCAGATGGACGATCAGGAAGAAGACGAGGAAAAGAAAAGTAAAAAAAAGAAGAAAGAAAAAGAGAAAGAAGAGGAGTTGGTTATTGATCAACGATTCCTTATAAGTTTTGCTACCGACCTCTTTACGATGTCCATTTTGATAGGTTTGTTATATTACCTCAACTACCATAAAAAAGATTTAGTATTTACCTTCATTATTTTCAACGTTGTCATCTTTCTGCTGACCTTCGTGTTTAACCACGTCAAAATTTCGATGGGTGCTGCCTTTGGGATGTTTGCAATATTCTCCATGCTCCGCTACCGAACAGAAGGAATTTCTGCAAAAGATATGACCTATCTCTTTATCGTAATCGCTACCGGTCTTATAAATGCTATTCAGCTCAACTACGGCGTATTGGCATTCTTCAACCTCAGCATTATAGCCATTACACTTGTATTGGATGGAAATATAATTTTCAAAAGACAATTTTCAAAAATTGTACTTTATGAAAAAATAGAACTCATAAAACCCGAACACCACGATAAATTGATAGAAGATTTAAAAGCTAGAACGGGACTCAAAATCATTAAAATCAATATCAATAAAATAGATTTTCTAAGAGATGCTGCAGTAATAGAAGTGTTTTATAACTAAAACGAAATCATGAAAAGTACGCTTTCCTTATTCCTCCTTCTATTTCTTGTACTCACCAAGGTTTCGAATGCTCAAACAAACGATGCTGGACTATGGCTGTCGGGTGCAATAGAAAAGAAATTTACCCAGAGAGTCTATATGGAGGGCAAAGTAGCCCTAAGATTTAAAGACAACGTATCCTCTCTGGCGTCCTTCTATGGCGACTTGGGGGTGGGGTATAAACTAATGAAAGGCCTTAAAATAGAAGCACACTACCGCTACTCCGAAAAAACAAAACAAGATAAGAATAACGATGAACGGCAACGGTATTATGCAGACCTGACCTATAAACTCAAAACAGGCACTCCAATAAAAATCTCCTTTCGATTGCGCCTCCAAAAGCAATACGCCAATCTCCTAACTTCCGATAAAGGTGCTATTCCTAAAAATGCCATAAGGCTGGCTGCCAAAGTAGCCTACGGCTATAAAAAATATGAACCCTTCGTTAGTGCCGAACTTTATTACCTATTCGACCAACCTGAAAATTATTTCAAACGGATTCGTTATAAAGCAGGTGTAGAATATGAACTAAATAAACGAAATAGTTTTACGGTATATTATATGATCCAAAAACAATTAAATAAAATTGACCCACTTCGTTCGTTTGTAGTAGGGCTTAGTTATAATTATACCTTCTAAACACATTTCTTTTGTCTATTATTATACCTAACTTAGTTCCCTAATTATTTGTCTTAAACTATCCCTCCTTTATGAAAAAAATCATTCTCCCTTTCTTAGTTATTGCATTGACTTCTGCGCTGGCGTATGCACAACAGACAACAGAAAAGGCAACTACCATTATCGCTACACAAGCAGATTCGATAGGCCTGAAGGATAAAGTTTTGAAACTATTGGCAGACAAGGACTATACCGTAGTGGCTGGGAAAATACCTACAACCATCACTACCGCCGCAAAAACACTGAAGAATGGTGCAAGAGTACACTATATTTTCCAACTTAAAGGAGCTGACATTATACTCTCTGGAAAACTACCTGTAGCCGGGCAAGCAAGCATGTCCATGACGAATCAAGGAAAAAAAGGTACTCCCATTGCCAATGGATGGGAAGAGATGGAAAAACTAGCAAAAGCGCTAGGGGGGGAAATAAGGTATACGGTACAGTAGATACAATACTATAACTATTGATTTTCTCAATCAATAAGCCGAATGCTAACCTTTACATTGTTCATCTTCGCTAGGATTCACCTTTTCATTTATACTAGACATCGCTTCATAAAAAGAAAGGAAATCAGCTACATCATTAGAGGCTGATGAAATCTGGAAATTACGGGTAGGGTTACGAATTGAAAATTTATAATACTCTACGCCTTTCATTTCTGCATTTTTGAAAGAAACTAAATCGTCTAAATAGAAACTGAAATCTGATGGGGCTAGAAAGCTCTTTGTTTTGAAAGTCAAGCGAATTTCATTAGTTGTAATACCTATAATTGCTATCGGGTATACTTGCATAACAATCCAATAACTACTATAGAGTATCATCGCTAGGAAAAGGGTTATAGAGAGTCCTAGTACCCACTCTTCAAGAGGTTTAACATAAGTCAAACCCAGGATAAAGGGTCCGATTAAAAGTGATGGCAAAATGATAGCCAGTGCTACTTTGTAGGTATGTCCATATCGTACTTGATAACTATTTTCCATAATTCAATATACTCGTTATATTGTTACTTTCTGCTCCCATTGCGGAAAAGACCAAAATTTTTTCTTGGGCATGAAAAGAACCCAAGAAAGTGCCTTTTGGGCACTTCTTGGGTTTCCATCCACAAGCAAAAACAGGATTGTGGATGAAAAATACTATTCAAAAAATAAAAACCATAGTAGCTAATAAGTATATTATATTGCACGTGTATTGGGGTCAGATGAGACACCCGTCTCTATAGAAATTATTTTAACAAAAAAGGAATTAACGATTTTATTGGAAAGTCATCAACTATGAAAACTGTACTAATTACACTTTGCATTCTAATTTCTATTCCCGCAATTAGTCAGAATGATAACTATGCACAAGCAGATGAAACCCGTCATCTCGAACAGTATTATAACGCAATATACCACGCTGACGATGTCACCAGATTATTTATTGACCGGGATGTATTTAAGCAGATTCCGAAAACAATCGTTAAGTTTAAAAAACTGGAAAAACTAGAATGCCGCATTAATACAACGCTCACAGAAGATGATATTTTGCTTTTAAAATCCTTGCCGAATTTGAAGGAACTTGACATTCATGGTGAAGTTTATGAACTACCTAAGAATCTAGGATTATTATCAAACGTCCAACATCTTCGGTTACATATAAAAATGATAAAAATACCCGATTGTGTTTGTAATATGTCACAATTAAAAAGAATTGATCTGGTTGGAGATGTCCAATACTTACCAGCTTGTTTCGCCAAAATGGATTCGTTACGAGCATTAAATTTTTATTTTAATGATTTCATTGCGTTCCCTGATGTTATTTGTAAAATCCCAAATCTCGATTCATTATCTTTTTCTGCTAAATCTATTGAAACGCTTCCTCTATCTTTCAACAATCTCAAACTACGATACTTGGAAGTAACGGGGCTAAGAAATACCGATGTAGCAAATCAGGTTTTTCAATTGCCAGATTTAAAATATTTAAATGTAAATCAATGTATGTTAACTGAATTGCCAGAAAATATAAGGATGAGAACGTTAGAAGAAGTCGTTTTCTCAGGAAGCGCGCTTTTTTATTATGACAACGTGTTTGAAGTATTTTCCAAATTTAAACACTTGAAAGCGATAAGTATTTCAGGAGGAAATTTTGATATACTTGGGCCCGAAATTTCCAAACTAACCTCATTAGAAAAATTAACCATCATTCATTCTTCCATCAAAAAAATTTCTCCTGAATTTTATTCCTTTAAAAACCTAAAACACCTAACCCTCTCTGGAAATAATATCCTTCCAGGAAATGATATTTCCAATTTATCAACCCTAGAATATCTTGAACTATCGGAGGGTACTGATAATTTTAAGATGGAAAGTGTGATAACCTTAAAAAAATTAAAATACTTAAGTTTGACTGATCTTGGAATAACTACTATCCCTGACAAAATCGGTGATTTAACGAATCTCATTGAGTTAGATATTAATAACAATAAAATTAATACCCTACCGGTGGAAATCGGAAAATTGCAAAATCTTGTTATACTAAAAGTAGGACAAAATAAATTGAAGAAATTGCCTTCCGAAATTGGCAAATTAAAAAAAATGGAATATTTGTCTGTGCCCTCTACTTATATTAGCAGTCTTCCCGAAACTTTATATAGTATAAAGAATATTAAAATAATCATTGGCAGTAAAAATTTTTCAACCAAGACTATTAAAAAAATAAAAAAAACATACGGAGAAGATGCTTTGCGTTTTCCTTCTCTTCCCTCTCCAAGACTCTAATCATTAGTATGTCAGATGCCAAAGCAGGTGAAGAGGAATAGAGGCATAGGGCTGCGGGTTGATGATGTTTTTGATGGCGCGTGGCTCTTGCCACGTGACTAACTATTCTATAAGCCTCCGGCTTATGAGGTTTTAGATTCCAAAATTTTGAATTAATTTTTTTGAGAAAGATAACTAAGCACAATGCACTATATCTGCATTGTGCGGTTTAAATGGGTAATCCTAAAATTTTATTTAATACCAACCCCTTACATTATAAGTAATACTTTTCGGCTGATTGTTTCCATAAGCCACACCTATATCGCGAGCAGCTTTAATTGTCGCTTTAGAAATGTCAACTTTGTCTTTATGCTCTTGCATTTTAAAATTCCACTCTCTATTATCTTTTTGTTTTACCCAAGCCCGCACCTCCTCCGCGAGGGCGGATGCTTCTGTATAACATTTAGAATCCGAGGGAATATCCTTTAAAGCATTGCTTGCAGCATCAATGTCTTTTGAAGCCCATGCCCCTTTTGCATTACCCAAAGCTACAGCACATTTATGATCGTTAATCTCCGTCATTAATGCTTGAGCCTCTGGATAACATGACAGGTCAGGCAAAATAGTAGACAATACCTCGGCTGCTTCATTATAATTTTCTTGCGTTTTTAATGTTTTGGATTTTGCAATATTGGCTTGACACTCTCTCTCCATTTTTGCTTTGAATATAATTGCGGTTTTATCCATGCACTTTTCATAGCAATCTTTACAAACATCCGGAACACTTACCAATTTGAAAATTGCACCATCAAAATCATTTTGGGCTGCCATCGTTTCTGCTTCTTTTATTATAAAGTCGCATTTGCTGTTATAATACTCAATGATTTTATTCTTGCCTTCATTTAAGAAATCAGCATACCTTGAATCTTGCGGTTTCAATTCTTTTAGGGCAGCAAGGTATGCTTTTGTTTCACTGTTCCCAGCACCTTTCAAACTAATAGGTAGGCTTGCAAATTTTGTGCCTTCTATACCATCTCCAATATAAAGGGTAACTTCTAAATTATAAACATAAATTACAGGAGTGCTGGCAGTAATGTCCTTTGTCAATTCAATTACATTTGCAGTAATAATAAACCTCTGATTCAATGAACTTCCACCAAGTCCGTATTTGGTGGTTATTTGATTAAGTTTATTTTTCAATACATTCATCGCCTCAGGAGTTAAACGGCTTCCCAAATCCGGAAAAACTGTTGCCAATGCGATTCTTCCTACATCATCTGATTTTCCAGCCGCATTTTGAGCTATCGAAACCTGATATATTATCAAAAGTGAAAGTAATAAGATAATTTTTTTCATTCTTACAGTATTTATTTAGTAATTATTTAAGTATTCCATCTGCTTTGAGTTTTTGCTTTAACTCATTTCTTAAAACTCTAACCAACACTCCTTTTGTAACAGATTCTCGTGCCTTTTTTTTGTCTCTGCTTATTTTATCGACAATTTTTTCATCTTTCTGGTTTACATACTTACTATATTCTCCACCATCGGCAAAAAACTTAAAGAAGTAATCTTCGTATTTGGTTTGTGCATTTGCCTCCAGAAGCAATGCACTTCTATTGCATTCTGACTTTCCATTTTGTATGCCTTTGAAGATAACATCCCGCACAGCATTCTTTTTTGCTTGTTCTACAGCATCGCTAGAATTACGACCATTCCCCCAAGCCTTTAAGGTTTGGGATCCATCTAATTCAACACCAAAACATTCGGTTTCAAATGTATAATTACCTCCGGCATTTTTTTGAGCACTAAGATTGGAAATTCCAATCAGAGTGCTCAAAAGAACTAAAATACTTTTCAAATATCTCATATACAATTTTACTATTGTTTTTTGCCTGTTATAATGATTTCAACTTTACCCAAACCTGTTGATTCGGTTTTACATGTAAATCCAAATTTCTTAATTTGACTTGCTACACCACTTCCATAATTTGAAAATGAATTTTTTTCTGGTTGCCCTTCTTCATTTGAAAATTCTACAGGAATCGTTACATCGTATTTAAAAGTGGTATTAGTTTGTTCTCCATCCTGTAACCGTTCATTAGATCCTTTTTTAATAAATAGTTGCAAGATAGCCTTCAATTCTTTCTCTTCGTCTTTGTAGGTAAATTCGGTATCAAAATCAAAATCAACCTGGTCTAATAAACTAATTGTTAATTTGCCTTGAATACCTTTCTCCTGACGATTTTTGAAATAATCAAAAACTCTAGGCTTGAAATCTGCCGCTGCACCATTCATTGCATTTACCAAAAGCTGAGTGGCGTTATCGCCGGTAGATGTTAACATGATGGGCTTGCCTGGTATAGCATCCTCGCCCGTGAAAGGATCGGTTGCCGCCAAGGTGATAGTGAATTGTGATTTCAAACCACCTTCTAGCATTTCTTTTGTATAGTCAATTTTTATCCATAAATCTGCAGCCAACGTTCTTGCGAAAAGATCGGCGTTTGATTCTTTCTTTCCATCAGTCCTGGCATTATTTTTAGCTACTTCGATATTTATAGCATCCAATTTACTTTTAATGTTCTGGACTTTAAAAGCGCCACTGGGTCCGCCAAATTTATTTGACACTTCATCGAGTGCCCTCTTTATTTTCTCGTCAGAAACTGCGTTCAAATAATCATATTTATAATTTTTTACACCCTGAGCATCTTCCTCTGTTACATATCCATTATTCTTCATCCATGTGTCAGAGGGAACAATTATCAAGGTTGGTTTGACTCCAAACTGAACAAGACTCTTAATGATGTTTTGAGCTTCCAATTGCTTCCTTAACCGATCAACAGACACCGTTACGATAATACTAGCCTCAACAGTTTTTTTATCGATTGTTCCTACAGGCTTCTTTGTGTTAATTTTAGCTTCGGGTGTAAAACTTCCATATATCGCAGAGTTGGTAAAGAACTCTTTGAAGAAATCCACCTTTTCATTATACAATGCAATATCCGTTGGGCTTAAAGCGGGTGCTGCAGGAATATTATTAGCTTCTTCGTAACCAGTAAATATTACAGTAAAGACTGCCTGTTGCTTTGCCTTAGCAATACAGTTGTCTACATCTGTTCCTCTATTGGTTATTTCCAACAACAGCAAACCGTCCTTGCCTTGTAGGAAGGGAGCTCTTGTGAAAACTTCAAGCCATGGCTCCTTAGCTATTTCCCCCTTTTTTTGTGCAAAAATTGAAATTGACAGAATTGTAGCGAACAATACTAATGTTATTTTTTTCATCATACTTTTATTTAATTTTATAAAATAGTACCCAATAGTGCCTATTTTTTTAACCTTAGAAAATGTTGTCCAGGCGTGATACCTTTATCTCCGCCTACAAAAGTCGTATACTCAGGAGTAAGCACCGGTTTTCCATCCGCATCAAGTATAGGATCTTCTGAAGCTCCAACCCTGTTATCCCAAACTATTGCCTTTTTATCAATTTTAACTGAACCAACGGATACATAATTATATACGCCAGTTTTTGAATCTCTTTTGGCTTCAAGTATGTCAAAAGACTGACCAGGCTCAAGGCCTTCCTTCATCCCAATTTTTGCCGTGATAGGGCTGACAGATGCAATTGGAGTAGCTGGTCTAAAAACTTCATATTCCTTTTGCAATTTCGCAAATACATTGTCCACATTTCTAGATACAGCAAGTGTGATAATCTGCTCTTGAGTCCTTTTTTCCTTTAGTGAAAACGTGATTAGACTGGAAGAACTTTCTTCTCCTAAAAGTTTAATGGTAAATAGGGAAGTTGTATCCCATGCTGCCAAACCATTTACATTGGAGTTTAGAAAATTAGATTTGAATTTATCAAGCTTATCAGCATTCCAATCCAACTGATAAAGAAACGAAGTAGTCCATACAGTATAGCCTTCTTTGGTTTTTTCATACACCTTATTGGCAGTTTCAATCGCTTTTTGTTTTACCATTTCCACAGAAATCCCTGCAGCTTGTTCTAAAGCCATAGTTTGAATAACTTTTGCCACAGGCTCATTTTCAACAAACTTCAACTTATTAAATACTACAAATGTTTTTCCAATGAGTTCGTAGTCCATTAATGATTCGTCTACGTCTGCCGCATTTTTAGCCGCATCTTTAGCATCTTCTGAAGCAGAATACATTCCGCGCTCTCTTATCAATTTGTAATCTATTTTACCATCCGGTTGTCTGTTGAACCATTTGGCAACTATTTGCTTGGCTAATTGAGAATCCTTGATATACTTATCAATTTTTACTCGGCATTCGTCCTTCTCTGAAGGAAGCACCACCGCTATAGTTTTTCCCGCATTTAGATATTTTAGCGTTTTTAAACTAGCTGTTGCTTTACCAATTTGAAGTGGGTTCTTTAATGTGTCTTTGAGAAATCCGGCAGCTATTAGATCTTTATCTGTTAATTTAATATCAAAAGATCCTTTTCCTGTATCGTGTTTATTGTATTTGTCAGGGAAGGGGTTATTATTATATGCACTAACAACAGTCTCCTTATTTGGAAATTTGTCTGATTCCACAAGAACCATTTGCAATGAACTTCTTCTGTAATTTGTAACTTGTTCGACATTAGAATCCTGCGAAAACACTGTCGCTACCATCCCAAAGATGGAACCCGTGATTAATAGTAATTTTTTTTTCATTTGTTAATATTTTATTATGGTTGTTAGTATTCTATACCTTTAGCTAACACTTTTAAAACTATAAAGTATATAGCCAACGGATTGTCAAATATTGATTTAATTTCAGTAATACACTTGGTTCATATTGGTTCATATTGGTTCATATTTAATAAATAATTCCTAGCTTGCATCATATTCACAACCAGCTATGATATCAAAATTGATAATTAACCTACTACGCCTAGAGGTGGAAAAAAAATTCTGCAAACCTGTCGAATTCTCCTCAGACTTCAACAGCCTTTCTACTGATATTCAGAAAACCACAACTGGCCGGATAAGTATTTCCACCCTAAAAAGAATCTGGCAATATGTAGGACTTGAGGTGACTCCAAGAATTTATACGTTGAATGTTTTAGCTCAATATGCTGGATTCATAAGTTGGGCTCATTTCAAAGAATTCATTGAACCATTTGTTTTAAATAGTCTTAAAACTGAAAATAAAAAAATAAAACACCTAATAACCAAAGATTTAGATATTCAATTTAAAATTAGAACTTCTAATAACGTTCATTGCAAAATTGAGTCTATTGGAAATAATAATTACAAAATAATTGAATCAGGAAATTAAACTCTATCAATAGGAAAAAAAATAGAATTGAATACCGTCCAAATTAGAAACAATATTTATTTCATAAACATTGAAGGCGATACAATTTACACAGAATAATCCATAGGCTCAGATAGACAAATTAAAATAAGAGTTAGTAGATGCAATGTTAGACTCTACTCCGTACCCAGTTCTTTTTAGTATATCAAACAGAAAATAAATAAAACTGTAGAAGCTGTAGCAAAATGCTACAGCTTCTACAGTTTGTCAATACTATTAACAAAAAAAACGTCAATAGTGAGGGCTTACAGAGAATAAGGGTCAATCACTTTCAGTCCGCCAATTCTTTTAAATCATTGTCGCCCCGATGTCCCCGATGGCGCGTCTAGCGAGCCGCAACGGGTTGATGATGTCTGATTGTTGAAACCGCAACCCCAAATTCAGAAGGAAGTAGTGTTTTTTCATTGAGTTCTCTTATCCCTATTTTGAGCAAAGCCATGTGGTGTACAGAATGTTCAATATTATAAACTAATTCTCTTTCGAATGTTGTTGCCAAATTGATTTTTTCATTTTCATGCTCATAAACTATCTCCAAAGACAATGCTTTTTTAAGCACGCATTGTTCAATATCAAATTCGATTTTATTAATACATTGTAAGGCAAATGCTTTACTTTCCTCAATCATTTTGTCTCGAACCCTTTTGTCGTAATCGATAACACCTGTTTCATATCCATTCATTAGGCAGTGATAGAACTCTATAACATGCCTTACGTGCTGTCCTATAGATGAACCCGAAAGATTCTCTAACGGTTTTTTATAATCAGCAGGCTCAA
>JAYSUZ010000159.1:0-1735 GCA_043718845.1 Cytophagales bacterium | reverse complement strand
AATAGTATTTAGCCCATCGCTCGCAGCATATATTTGATTTTTTGGAACATAATGAAACCAGTTCATGATGCCTTCCTTACTGAAGTTAAACAGGATAATCGCTTCTGCTTGCACATGTCCGTTGATTTCAATATTATGACTCGCATCAAATACTCCTCTTTCTATATGAGGGTAGCGGTCTGCATATAGTATGTGTTTTTCAAGAGCGATGGTAACAGATTCGTTTTTTTCCACAATGAAGTGTGTAATGTCATAGTTTTTCCAATCTTCCTCCCCTTTAATTAGTCTATTGCTTTTTCGCATCGCTAAGATACTCGAACCGGTAGAACCATTGATTGATTCAAATACTGATTTTATAATCGCTTTAGACTTGAAATCAAATTTAGTATACATTACACCCATCATCGTGCCATTCAACTGTTCGGTACAGGCTACGTATAGCTCATCGTCGGTATAAAAATTTACTTGAAAGTCGTCTTTCATGAAGTTAGAACCTGGCAATTCAAGTACCTCAAATTCTTTGGAGCTTAAATTATATTTAATGACATTTAATGTTCCTGAGTAATTGGCATTTACAATGAATATTTTTCCGTCATTGTTTATGTATATACCATGGTTTATATAATTGTCGTCTATAGAAACTTTTCCTTTTACTAAAAGGGTGCAATTTTTATCGTAGACACATACCGATGCTGTAAGGTTTTTTTCTCCATAATTGAATACATAAGAGATGAATTTCTCTCCATTAGGAGTGAATGCAATCGTATGTTTGTATTCTATTGGTGTTACAAAGTTGCTGTTAGCATGCTCGCATATCAAATCTATAAAGGACTCTTTTACTTTACCTTTGTGTGGATGATTGTCCCAGTCGCCTACGGGATATGTTTCGAGTTCTTTAGTCCACATTCTTACGCCAGTAGTTGCATTGAAACCATATGCTTCTAGTTTTGTTTTCTTTTCTTTTACATTATGCACTACAGATAGAATTACTACTTCTGTGCCGTTGAAATATAATTCTTTATAATCTTCATAACTTTCTACTTGAAGAGGTGTTTTCCAAATAGCTTTTAGTTCTTGGTTGTAACGCTCCAATATAAAATCAGATTTACTTGAAATATTACCTTTTACTTTGGCCAATGTTACAATATCAGTAGCCGATACTCTAACGATGTCGTTTCTTCCGTCGGGCTCGTTAAAAGGACTTCCAAGACTAAAATCTTGTGAGGTTATTAATGTTTGAGAAAATGTAGTAGCAGAAGCCAGTATAAAGGATAATACTAAATAGATTTTTTTCATTTTAAGCGTTAGTTTTAAATGTCATGTAAAAATAGAAACTTTACCGATAGGAAAGGAAGAAAAGCGTAATTAAAGAAAGAGAAACAGGTAAATCTATTGTTAAATGTCAGAAATAATTTTTAATTATTTGGTATTAAGTGTGTTAATAATATAGCTCCACTGTTTTTTTTGTAAATCCTTCTAGTAGGGGTTTCAGGGTTATTTGGGCGTTGGTTTTTGTTTGTTCCAAGATTTTCATTTTCAAAGCGCCATCTAAAATATTTTTTTCGGCCAACGCGTAAGCCTTGTCTATAAGTTTAGCTTTATCAAAAAATTCATTCTCGATGTCATATACTTTTGATTCTTGGTGGTTGATTTTTACATAACATATTTCAGGCTGAGGTAATTTGATTCGAATCGAATTTTCTAGAATTGTAATAGATGTACTGTCGATTTTTTT
>JAYSUZ010000158.1:0-3836 GCA_043718845.1 Cytophagales bacterium | reverse complement strand
ATCTGAAAAAAATTACTTTTGCCAATAATGACATTCAATTCAAAGACAAAACAGGGATTGATCATGATGCGTTTAGTTTTGGATTGAAAAAATCTCTTTTCAATTTTATGCATGGGATCTGTTTTGAATCCCCGTTGCAAGAGTGGTTTGATTTCAAAATCCCTAAAACTACCCTCAAAAAAGATTTTATTCTCAACTGCCTAGAAGCGGAAGACTACTTTATGGTAAAACCATCCGCCAAAATAATCTGGCTTGGCAACACACCCAATATAAGTATTTCATCAAAGTCTAAACGTGGGGAAACATGGGAAACGATGCACCTCACCTTTCATTCTAAGACGGACAGCTTTCAAATAATACTAGACAAAGAAAAGGGCGAATGGTTGACAAATGCATTAACTAAAATAAGCAGTACGAATAAAAATACACTTACGTTTGACCATCTCAAAAAAGAATACGAAAACCAATTTGACGACTTTGAATTGTTTTGGTATTCAAAACCAATCAACAGTATGAGGGAAAATGGGCTATTAGTTTTTTAAAAAAAGACCTTATAAATGACACCATCGAAAGAACAAACCGCAATACAAACCACTTACTTTAGCCTTTTAGGAAATACAAGTATGGCGCTGATAAAAGGAGTAGCGGGTTACTTTGGTAATTCTTATGCACTCATAGCCGATGCTATTGAATCTACAACAGACATATTTTCCTCTTTCCTTGTTTTAGTTGGATTAAAATATGCCAACAAACCCGCCGATAAAAATCACCCTTATGGACATGGGCGTGCCGAACCGCTGGTAACGTTTATCGTGGTAGGGTTTTTAATTACTTCCGCTACTATTATCGGGTATGAAAGCATTAAGAATATTGGCACCCCGCACGAACTTCCAAAAGCTTGGACACTATATGTACTCGGTGCCATTATAATCTGGAAAGAAATTTCATACCGCTTAGTCATCAAAAAAAGCAAAGAAATAAACAGCTCTTCGTTAAGAGCGGATGCTTGGCACCACCGCAGCGATGCAATCACCTCTATTGCTGCATTTATTGGAATTTCCATAGCCCTCCTTATGGGAAAAGGCTACGAAACAGCCGACGATTGGGCAGCACTTTTCGCCTCTGGTTTTATTCTTTACAACAGTTATTTAATTTTCAGACCTGCATTGGGCGAAATAATGGACGAACATTTATACGACGAACTACTGCTTAGAATAAAACAGGAAGCACTTACCGTAGAAGGGATCGAAGGCACTGAAAAATGTTTTATTCGGAAAGCAGGAATGAAATACCACGTAGATTTACACGCTATTGTAAATGCCTACATAACCGTAAAAAAGGGACACGACCTAGCACACAAACTTAAAGATACACTTCGGCACAAAATCCCTGAATTAGGACACGTATTGATACATATAGAACCTAATGCCTAAAACAACCATTCTAATATATATTTATATATAACATAAACTATTAACAATAAGGTTATTAAATAATATTCGTAAAAATTTAATATATACTATTAGGTTTATCAAAATTAACTCCATACCTTGTATTATAAATTAATTAAATAACTAGTACAATGCAAGGAACAGTAAAGTTTTTTAATAACTCAAAAGGTTTTGGGTTTATTAAACCATCAGATTCAAGTGAAGATATCTTCGTTCACTCTTCAGGTCTTATTGACGAGATTCGTGAAAACGATCAAGTTAAATACGAAGTTGAAAAAGGAAAAAAAGGTATGAACGCTGTGAACGTTGAAGTGATCAATTAATTAGAAATTATTTACTGAATATATATTCATTAAAATTTTGACATTAAGAAAAAAAGCCCCCACCATTGGTAGGGGCTTTTTCCTTTTTAAGGACATTAGTATAGCTTGAGAACATGTAACCAAATCAGTATATTGTCGTATGTAGCCTTGTAAAAATAGTGTCGCTTCATCGTTAAACACAGTATTAAAAATTAGTAATCAGTACAATACCACAAAAAACTAACCTTAAACTTATGGGATTATTTGACAAACTAAAAGGCGAATTCATTGACATCATCGAATGGCTCGACAATACGCAGGATACAATGATCCACCGATTTGAACGCTATAACAATGAAATTAAAAACGGAGCACAGCTTACCGTTCGGCCCGGACAAGTAGCCGTTTTTGTAAACGAAGGAAATAAAGTAGGCGATGTATTTCAATCTGGAAAACACGAACTGACAACACAGAATTTACCCCTTTTGACGACACTCAACAGTTGGAAATTTGGATTCAGCAGCCCCTTCAAAGCGGAAGTATATTTTTTCAATATGAAAGAGTTTGTCGATATGAAATGGGGGGTAAAAGAACCTATACTCTATACCGACCCTCGATTTGGAATAGATATCGAAGCAAAAGCATTCGGTTCGTACGGATTCAAATTTAAAGATCCGGGACTTTTTTTAGAAAAATTTGCCTCTACCAACAGTACTTATACCACAGACAATATCTCTGGCCAACTGCGCAGTATCTTGGTAATGGAATTTTCGGATAAGCTCAACGAAGCAGGGATAGCGGCCAATAAACTAGCCGGAAATCTGAAAGAACTTACCGAAACCCTTCACCCGCTAATCAATGAAAGCCTAGAAAAAAAATACGGTCTTACGCTCGCTACCTTTCTTGTAGAAAGCATTTCTCTAACAGACGAGGATAAGAGAAGAATAAAAATGATCAGCGAGAAAATGGCATTGGGCGATAGCAGTACGTTTGTACAACAAGACCTTCTCGATACCATGAAACTCTCCGCAAAAAATGGCGGTGGTGGCGGTGCCGCTGATATGATGGGCATGATGATGGGCATGAACATGATGAATCAAAACAATATGATGGGGAATACCCAACAAAACAATGCCCAACAAAACAAAAATAATATGCCTCCTCCGCTTACCGCTGTAAGTTATTTTGTGGCTGTGAATGGCCAACAAACAGGCCCTTTTGATGTGGCTACCCTAACTCAATATGCAGCACAAGGGCAGTTTACAATACAATCGATGGTTTGGAAACAAGGAATGGCCGCTTGGACAGTAGCAGGACAAGTACCCGAATTGGCAACGGTATTTAACAGCATGCCCCCTCCACTCCCCCCACCAATTGGCTAATAAATACAGAATCATGTGGCAACTTAACCGACCGTAAACAGCAAATTTAACGGTCGGTTGCTTTTCATCTTTATTTCTACTAACTATCTTTTCGACAATGGAAGAAAATCTTATCCTTAGTGAATTGGGCAACTCCGCAGGGTGCAACAGCTGTGGTGCCATACTTAAATTTGCGCCAGGTACACACGCTCTTAAATGCGACTATTGTGGTTTTGAAAATGAAATCACTACGTCTAAAGAAACGGAATCCATCGAAGAATTAGACTTTCACCTTCATCTAAACAAAGAATCAGAAGCAAGTAACGAGACACAACAACTTTCTACCGTAAAGTGTGGCAGCTGTAATGCCGAAACTACACTCAAACCCAATGTAACCGCAGATGAATGCGCCTTCTGTGGAACAGCATTGGTATTAAAAAGTGCACATATCACAACCCTTATAAAACCCAAATCGGTATTGCCTTTTAAGGTTGATAAAAAACAAGCAAGCGAGGCATTTATGAAATGGCTCGACACGCTTTGGTTTGCGCCAGGAGACCTCCGAAAATATGCTTCTACCGACAAACTTAACGGAATGTATATCCCCTACTGGACGTATGACACAAATACCGAAACCGACTATAGTGGCGAAAGAGGTATGTACAGACATGAAACAGAATATTATACCACCACCGAAAATGGTCAATCTGTTCAAAAATCAA
>JAYSUZ010000157.1:0-1737 GCA_043718845.1 Cytophagales bacterium | reverse complement strand
ATAGATATAACTGTCCAATTCTTGGTTGATTTTCCCGAGTTTACGATTTTGACTGATAAGTTTGAAGTTAAGCGTCTTGAGCTTTTTATTCATGTATTGATTTACCCTCAGAATAAGGTAGAAAAATAGAATGCCAAAGAAGATGGTGGCAAAGAAATTTAGTTCATATTCATACTTACTGGTCGAATTATCATTACTTATAAAAGCGTAGTCTGTGTATTCTAAAAATACGATACTAGAAAATATAATAGAGAGCGAAAGAAGGATGTATTTATAATCTTGAATACTATAAAAGGCAAACGTAGCAAAGAGAATAATGAGCATGGCCAGATTCATGCCCGAATCCCTGCCCAAAGAGGATGCCTTTATTAGCATAAACGCGCTTCCCAATACCATCATCACCAATTTGGCTTGGTTGTAATATCCCTTTTTTGTTAGGATTAATACTAACGGTATGGTTGTAACATAGAATACAAAATAGGTTATAATAATAGAGAGTGGTATTTTGACAAATAAGCCTATAAGAACATAAACTATGCCCATAGAAAATGCTATCAGACACATGGCCACGAGCAATTCCATCCTTATAATCTCATCGTAGGGGATGGTTTTTTTGGATAGTTTACGTAGGTCAATGAATCTTCTTAAAATTCTTAACCGGATAAATTTCATCATAGTTTGTATAGACTTTCCAACAGCTCTTCTGCTATCCAAAGAGCTGTTGTCTTTACAAGGTATAAAAATTTTAATAAAAAATGCTAAATAACACTGTAAAAGCGAACAATTGACCGCTTCTCTTTTATAGTAGTCAACTTTATAGGGAAATATGCATTTGCTTAGTTCCCTATAAAGTGTTATTTTTTGTGTGTACGAAGAGTTGCTTCTTAAGAGATTAGTAGCTCATGGGCACTTCCATCAATAGTATTTGAGCATCTGTAGTTGCCTCGATGCTCATAAGCGCTGTTTCCGAAAGGCCTATGGCGTCTCTTTTTCCTAGTACTTCATCCATTATTTTTACGGTTCCATTTAGTACAAAAGCATAAACACCGTTTCCCGTTTTGCGTACTTTATATTCCAGCGCTATTCCTTTGTCTAGATTTCCCAAACTAAAGTAAGCATCTTGATTGATCCATACCGCTTCTTTGTCTTCGGGAGATACTATAATCTGAAATGCATTTTTCCTTTTTGCGGGGTCGAATGTCTTTTGCTCGTAGCGGGGTTCTATATTTTGTTCTTTTGGGAATACCCATATTTGAAGAAAATTTGCCGCCGCTGTTGCCGAAGCGTTAAATTCGGAATGGGCAATACCACTTCCTGCACTCATTATTTGTACGTCGTTGGTGTTAATCACTTCTTCCCTACCCGTACTGTCTTTGTGTGCTATAGCGCCATAAATAGGGATGGATATAATTTCCATATTGTCGTGAGGATGTTTGCCAAAGCCTTTCCCTCCTTCTATTATATCGTCGTTCAACACCCGTAGTGCACCGAAGTTTGTTCGTTCAGGATTGTAATAGCCTGCGAAATTGAACGTGTGAAAACTTTTTAGCCAGCCATGGTCGGCGGAACCTCTTGTAGTGGCTTTATGAATAATTTTTTTCATGGTGTTTGAATTATATATGAATCATTAAGGCTGCTTGTGTAAAACGCTCTCTTGGGGCGAGCTCTCTTTCTAGAAGCGCTGCCGGTAATCCATTGGGGTCTCCCGGATACCCGATAGCAATCACCGCTGCTATT
>JAYSUZ010000156.1:0-3839 GCA_043718845.1 Cytophagales bacterium | reverse complement strand
TTGGTGTAGTAACGCTAGACGACAAAGGTGTAATCACAAAATTTGTAGAGAAACCAGAAACATTTGTTTCGGACCTTGCAATCATCGGTATTTATTACTTCAAAGACGGAGCTTACCTTAAGAAAGAACTTCAGTATTTGATTGACAACGATATCAAAGACAAAGGAGAATATCAGTTGACCAATGCGCTGGACAACATGAAAAATAAAGGAAGCAATTTCAAACCAGGAAGAGTAACCGAGTGGTTGGATTGTGGAAATAAAGATTCTACGGTACAAACAAACGAACGTTATTTAGAATATATAAAAGAGGAAAGCTTAGTTTCTAAGTCTGCGAAATTGGTAAACACCGTTCTTATTCAACCTGTTTACATAGGAAACGATGTAGAAATAACAAATTCAGTCGTTGGTCCACATGTATCGGTAGGGAATGGCACTAAAATAACGGATTCTATCGTTAAGAAATCAATTATACAAGAGAAGTCGGTCGTTAAGAATGCTAACATTAACAATTCAATGCTAGGTAGTTTTGCTACAATTGAAGGTAAAGCATTAGACTTAAGTGTAGGCGATTATAACGTTGTAAAACTATAATACTATTTTGAAAAGTCTTTATTGGATACTAATAACAGTGATGATAGCTTCGTTCTCCTGCGCAAAAAAAACGCAGTCAGAACTGGCTACAGGTTCAGGACAGCTCCGCAAGGACGAGAAAAATGCAGCTTTTGCCCACTTTTATAATGAAGGGGCAAAGTTTCACATGTTGGGAAATATGCTTGATGCGGAATCTAATTTCAGCAAAGCCTATCAACTAACGCCTGATAACGCTGCGGTAAATTATATGTTAGGGAAGATCGCACTTTCCAAAAATGAAACTTCTAAGGCTATAAGTTACGCAGAGAAGGCATACAAAGGCGATTCCCAAAATAAATATTATGCTTTATTGTTAGCTAAGTCTTATGAGCAGAAACTCAACACAGAAGAAGCCATTAAGATTTACAAAAGAATCCTTGCCGAAATACCAAATTCAGATGAGCATTATTTTGATTTAGCGAATTTATATATCTATCAACGAAACTATAGCGAGGCTTTAAAAACCTATATTAAAATAGAGGGAATTTATGGACAATCGTTGGAATTAACACGCCAAAAGCAACAACTTTACCTTCGAGAAAATAAAGTAGATAAGGCTGCGGAGGAGGGTGAAAAATTGATGGCTGCTTTCCCCGAAGACTATGACATTAAAGCTGCCCATGCTGAATTTTTGTATGCAAATAAAAAAGAACTGGAGGCTATAAAACTGTTAGAAGAAGTCGTTAAAAACGACCCTGACAACCCTCGCTCTCATCTTATTTTGGCAGACATCTACCACATGAAAGGAGAGAAAGCAAAAGGGAATAAGGAACTAGAGCTTGTATTTCAAAACCCTGAGGTAGAAATTACTACAAAGTTAAAAATTTTAGAAAACTACATCAGAAGCCCTAAGACAGAAGACAATAAAGCCTTATGCATGAATCTTGCGCAACTTACGGTAAAAACACATCCAAATGATTCCAGAGCGTATGCAGCATTAGGAGAAGCTTATCTATTGGCTGAAAAAAAAGAAGCGGCATATCTTCAATTTGTAAAATCAAAAAATCTTGATGATACAAATTACAACCTCTGGTTGCAATTAATAAATTTGGATTCAGAATTAAATAAAACAGACAGTTTGATTCGTCATTCGTCAGAAGCACTAGAAATATTTCCTAATCAGGCAATGCTTTGGCTTTACAACGGCACCGGCTATTCGATGAAAAAGGAAGATAGAAAGGCAATCGAATCTTTTGAAGAAGGTAAAAAAGTAGCGGCGACAAACCAGGAATTAAAAAAATATTTTAATATGCATTTGGGAGACTCGTACAACGGTACTAAAGAGTATGTAAAATCCGATGCGGCTTTCGAAGAAGTTCTAAAAATAGACCGTAACAATGACCATGTATTAAATAACTACAGCTACTTTCTTTCCTTACGAAAGGAGAACCTTCCTTTGGCGAAGGAAATGTCTGAGAAATTGGTAAAGAAATACCCTACCGAATCCACTTATTTAGACACACACGCTTGGGTGCTCTATATGATGAAAGATTATGAGGGAGCCAAAAAGTACTTGGAAATAGCGGTACTGAACAGCAAAAATGGAGCTATTGTAGAACACTATGGAGATGTTATTTACCAGTTGGGAAATAAAGAAAAAGCATTAGAACTTTGGAAAATCGCTAAGAATTTAGGAGAAAATTCTGAATTCATTGACAAAAAAATAGCAGAAGGAAAATTATATGAATAAAATTTTTGTGATAGCGGGATTTCTACTGTTGATTTTTTCCGCATCCTGTACTAAGAAAAATATAACGGCATCCGTCCCCGAATCAGATACAACGGACTTGAGTGCTTTAAACAAATTCAAAGTAAATGAAATTGACTTTACTTACTTTCATTTTAGATCGAAGGTGGAATATGTAGAAGGGGCTGAAAATCAAAACTTCACAGTGAATGGAAGAATTAAAAAAGACAGTATAATTTGGCTCTCGATTACGCCTGGTCTTGGCATAGAATTGGCGCGGTGTGTTATCTTAAAAGACTCTATATTTATCCTCGATAGGATGCATAACATCCTATACTCCTATGGGTTTTCCTATATAAATAAAACGTTCAATACGAATTTGAGTTTTTATAATTTACAAGCATTGCTGCTTGGAAACCTTGCCTTTCCTAAAGAAATGACGGATAAACTAGTAAGAAAAGAAGCATTAGGATTCTATCTCTTGAGACAAAATAAAGACAAGCTAAAGGTCGATAATTACGTTTTAAGTCAGACTCTAAAAATTGAAAATTTAGAGATACTCAATATTGAAGACAATAGCTCCTTGTCTTTAAAATATTCTGAGTTTGCACCGTTAGATTCGTTCTCTTTTGCCAACCACATCAAAACGGTTATCAACTTTACAGATTCGAAAGGAATCAATAAAAACACCATAATAGATATCCAACATCACAAAGCAGAGATTGTCGCTAAACCTTTAAACTTTCCATTCAATGTTCCGAAGCGGTTTGACGATAAGTAAGGTATTAGTATTGGTATTTTTTTTAGTTTCGGCAACGGCATTTGCCCAAAAAAAATCTAGAGCTCTTTTAGAAAAACAAAAGCGAGAGAATATAGAAGGCATAGAAGAAGCAAATAAAATACTTCTGGAGACCCGAAGTAAGAAAGAAGCTACAATAGGTCAATTGAGTGCTATCAAGAGTAAAATTGTATCTAGAGAGAAATTGATAACCTCCGTGTCAGAGGAAGTTGAATTGCTCTCTGAAGAAATTGTCCAATTAGAAGTAGTCATTAAAAGCCTCAGCGACGACGTAGATTCTTTAAAAAAAGAATATGCTGCAATGGTATATTCAGCCTCAAAGATGAATACGGGGCTCAGTAAGTTGTCGTATATATTTTCTGCCACTTCGGTAAGCCAAATGGCCATGCGTGTAAAGTACTTCCAACATTACGCCCAATTAAGACAAGAGCATCTAGAGGAAATAGAAAGAAAGAAAACGAAACTGAATTACGAAAAGCAGAAACTTGAACGCAAGGTTGCTGAAAAAAATAACTTGATAGGCGTGAAGACAAAAGAAACTTCAACACTTAATGAAGAAAAAAATGAACAGAAAAAAGTATTAGTAGAATTGAGTGAACGCGAAAAAACGTTACGGAAAGAATTAGAAGAGCGAAAGAAATCTATAAAAAAACTAGAGAAACTTATTACCGATTTAATAGCGGCAGAAAGAGAGAAGGCTATTCTGGCGGCGAAGAAAGCG
>JAYSUZ010000155.1:0-1738 GCA_043718845.1 Cytophagales bacterium | reverse complement strand
ACCAAACGATTCTCTATTAATAAAAAGGCTGTAGGAAAACAAGATTGTTCTGGCGGCTATAAGATAAAGCATAATCCTATAAAGATAGGGGTCTCTACGTTTCATATTTAGGAATTTCCCCGTAAAAACAAGTGCCGATATAACCGTAGTGTAAACAAATATTCCATATGCTATCTGGTTCCAATTAGGAGACTCTGGCCAAAGATATTGATAGCCGATACCATCCGTACACATACCATATAAAGCCAAATTTAATACATACAAAATATAGGCTAAATATTGATTTTCTCTAAAAGCGAAATACATGATAAGGTTATAAAAACTTATGACAAGGATCATCCCATAAAAAATGCCAAATAAAAAGTACTCACTGAGTGCATAATAGATAAACCGATCAATAGAGCGTACCGTTATAATTATGTTAATTAAATGCGCCGATCGAACTTTAAAGTAATAACTGTTAACAGCTGTACCTTTATTAAAAATTTTTACTTCAAAATTTTTATGCTGATAGGTTCTTTTCTCGAAAAAAGCGAGGTCTCCAAAAGTTGTTTTTTGAAATTGCCCTTTCCCATCTGGAATATATGCTTCTACATAGTCTATCGTCTGATCATAAAATTCCAATAGCCAGAGCTTTTGAGAAGCCTCATTGTGTTTAATATTCACCCTTACCCAGTAGGTCGATTTTATAGATGTGTTCTGGGGATAATACCGTTTATTGATAGTAAACTTATTATGAAATTCAGGCGAAATAACGTCTTGTATAGTCAACACTCCTTTTTCGTCTTCAAAATACTCTAAGTCATTATTAATACAAATATGTTCATCCTTCTCATCATCAATTTCGATAATGTTTGACGCTTGGGAAACGAAAAAAAAACAAGAAAAAACGAGAACAAGAAACAGGTTAATTTTTTTGTCAAATTTAATCATTATTGTGCAACAAATTTTAGATAATATAAGTTCAATAGATAATGGTTACCCTCTTTTTATCAAAATAAACCATTTATCCAAGCTCCCCTCCTAACTGTTCTTACCTCCAATTTTACCCTGTGTTATAATTTGATTTACTAAGCGTTAACACTAACGTACAAAATCGTTAAAGGTTACAATTTATAGCATTCCAGTTTATCTGCTTATAATTTACTTTTTTATTAATAAATAAGAATCTTTTGTTGTAGTAAAGCCCCGCTATCCGTCACGACAATAAGCGTATATACACCACTAGTATTTTCAGTTAGCGAAATTGGAATATCCATAGTACCAGCTTTCAATCGAATTTGTTGGTGCTGAACGATTGCACCTTTCGAATCATAAAGCACCAAGCGGGCATTGACGTCTTTAATCATTTCAACAAAAAGATGAATTTCTCTATCCGAAGTTTCTAGTATAGTTGGGTACACATAACTATTGCCGCTAAATGCTTCTGTTTTGATAGACGAAGTAGTAGTATACGAAGATAAGTAATTAAGATTAAACCCTCCCACATCGGCTACTATTTTAAATTTATTTTGGCCTGATGTCAAGTCAATGCCGTTAATGGCCAGTGTCTGCCATGAAGTCCAGCCGCCAGTATAAGGCACATTTACTAAGCCACTCTTATTTATGCCGTTCACTTCAATATGAAATGCTGCGCCTGTTATTCCTGATGCGAGTCTGATTTGAAAGTTATAACTTCCTGTTTGGTTTACCTCAACCGTATAGGAAAGCCACTCCCCTGTCTCTATATAACTCACTA
>JAYSUZ010000154.1:0-1739 GCA_043718845.1 Cytophagales bacterium | reverse complement strand
GTAGAAAATGGCGAAGGTGTATATGGATTACAGCGCGCATTTATTATAGCAGGAGCCGAATCCATCATCTTATCGCTGTGGAAAGTAGACGATGCTACTACTCAAAAGTTGATGACACTATTTTATAACGAATGGCTCAAATCTGGAAACAAACGTCAAGCGTTTCGCTCTGCTCAGTCTATTGTGAAGAAACAATTTCCTGATCCCTACTATTGGGGTGCATTTGTAATGGTGGGAGAGTAGCGTTGTAGTTTGCTGTGCTGATGTATAAAAAAGAAAAAAGCAGATTAGTCCTTTTGATTAAAGGGACTAATCTGCTTCGCTTTAGATCAACTTTACAGATATAAATAATACTTCGGCAAGCGTACTTACCAAAACATAAGTGAGTATTTTTTTTTCGGAATCGTTGTACTTATCCCACAAATTTTCGTTGTATATAATAGTACCTAACATGAATGCCAAAGCGAAATTATAGACCATTATTAGTTCTTTACCCGAAAGGGCAAAACGATATACCAATGGAAACAAAAGAGCAACCGTTATAAGTGTTCCAAACATTTCCCAATCCTTATTTTTCAGGCTATCTTGAATGGTTTTATATCCTAAATAAAGGCCTAAGCAAAATTGACTTACTTCCCCCATTAGAATTAGTTTTTTGCTTAACTCATACTGAAACGGCTGTTCATAATACCCTACAATAAGTATCCCAAATCCAATAAAAAAAAGGCTGTATAAATTTTGAGTGCGGTAGATATAATAAATCAATAGCAAGCCTTCTAGTGCTAAAACAGAAGGATATAAGATGGTCGTTTTCAGTTCTTTTTGCCCTGTGGTGAAATAATAAATCAAGATAGAGGCAAAAATAAGTCCGATCAGTATTTTTTCTAGATTACTTAGTATATTATTTTTTGTAGACGATTTCGTTGTCATTTTACTTTATAAAATTAGTGGGCAAAAATAGTTTCAATTTTTTTATTCAACTCCGTTCCTCTAAGATTTTTCGCTATAATAATCCCCTCTTTATCGAGAAGGAAAGTCATAGGAATGCCGTCAATATTATAAAGTGGTACAACGGAAGATTCCCATTTTTGTAGGTCAGAGACATGATTCCATTCCATACCATCGGTTTCAATAGCGTTTATCCATTTTTGCTTATCCGAATCTAGCGAAACACTGTAGACTTCAAATCCTTTCTCTTTATATTGCTGAAACAATCTTACTACATTAGGATTTTCAAAACGACAAGGACCACACCAAGAAGCCCAAAAATCTACTAAAACATAAGACCCTCGAAGGGTAGATAGCGTTTTAATTTGACCATTTGGGTCTGGAAGACTAATATCAGGCGCTTGTTGTCCTATTTTCAGTCCAATGGTAGCGTCCTCTTTTTTTACAACACTCGCCAAATTGGTTTTGGTAGCCGATGTTTGACATTCTTCTTTTCGTGCTACTTCACAACTTAAGAACGCTACTACAATAAGAAAATAATAAAAGCGGTTTAATCTCATTCTTTATATATCCAGAAACAATTAAACGATTATTTAACTTGCCAAACAATTTCCCTTTTTGTATTGTCTATTTGAAGTAAAAAACGAAGCGGATTTGGTATTAATACGAGGCGTTTCATTTTGCCATTATATTTATCTGTATCTGTTGGAATCCCTTCTGTATGACGTACATCATAGGTATTTAACCCGTCTGAAGATTGTCCTTTTAATATGTATTGTGTTGCTAAATAG
>JAYSUZ010000153.1:0-8622 GCA_043718845.1 Cytophagales bacterium | reverse complement strand
AACCGTCTTTTTATAATCTTCTTCTTGCAGGAGTATTGACGGAGAGTCAATCTCGATAGTTACCCAATCGTCTACAACAGTGACTTTAGGCTTAAATGGGCCGTAGGTATAATACTTTTCTAATACACTGACTATTAGTAAATTACCCCCCCCCATTAATTCAGGGAATAAGGTAAAAAGAAATTCGTCTTTTTTATGAATGATTTGCATCTAACGTAACGCTTGTTTTTTAGTGCCTAGTGATGGTTTGGAAGAAAGGTTAGGCTTACCATTTTACTGTTTCAAAGGTATCTTTTTTTTGTGACAGTGTTTAATCTCCTTCTAAGATATTTCCGACAAAGTTGGAGAGATACCGCTCTTTAGCTTTATTTGTAGCACGCATTTAGTGTATGAAGTTTATGCTATGGTTTTTTTGTGCGGTGTCAATTTTTTACGAAAGCTCTAAAAGTAGATTTCCGTCTATTCCTAAAATTTGGTGCATTGCTTTTATAAACGAAAGACTGGGTTTTCTTTTTTGGTGCATTATTTCTGAAAGTTTTGTATCCGTAGTATTCAACATTTTTGCAAGGTCTTTTTGTTTTAATTTATTTTCAAACATTTTCAGTTCTATCAAGCCTTGCAGGGTTTCAGGGAGCGGTATTGTGTAGTGATTTTTTTCATATTGCTTTACTAGTTCAGTGTACTTAGTTAAGTTGGCACTTTCTGCTTTTGAGAGGTGATTGAAACCTCCTTTTTTAGAAGCAATTGCTATTAATGCATGCATTCTCTCTTCTGCAAGTGCATAATTTTCTTTTGTAATTTCCATGTTCTTTTGTTTCAGTACTATAAAGCGATTAGCATCTTCTTTGAAATTATAACCACGATTACACAGATTAAAGGTATATATAAAAATTATTAAAAACAAAAATAAATTATCAAAAACGAAAAAATAACTAATTTTATTGGATCACGCATTTAATTCTCCTAGGTTAATAAATTAGTAACAAGATTTTTTTGCGTCCCTTGCGAAACCCTTGCGAACCTTGCGTTTAAATAGATAATTTGTAATTTAAACGCAAGGTTCGCCAAGAAAAAGCAAAGGGCGCAACTATAATCAAATCCATAATTCTACTATTCTCAGGGTAGAAACCACCAGCACCGCCCGCTTACCCCTCCGTCACTACCTTCTTCGTGCCGCTATACAATTCAAACTCCAGCAAACGACAATCAATTTTACTGTTATAAAATTCTATTTTTCGTTTTGGTTTCAGGCCTACTTGTTTTCCTAAATCTAGATTTCCTGTAAAGACATAGCCTGTATACCCCGAGCAGCTTTTCTTGAAAAAATCGCCGATCTCTTTGTAAATTATTTTCAATTCATCTTCTTCTCCAAGGCGTTCGCCGTATTCGGGATTTATCAATACAATTCCTCCGCCTTCAGGAATGGGCGTTTCGCGGAAATCGCAACAGCTAAATTCGATTACATGGTCTACTCCAGCAGTAGCCGCATTTCGCTGAGCCGCTTGAATAGCGTCGCCATTTATATCGGTGGCTATTATTTTAAAGTCAAGATTTTTCTTAGACAAAAGCCGCGCTTCTTTTCGCAGTTCTTCCCAAGGCTCTGGTTCGAAACCCAAGATATGGATGAACCCAAAATTACTACGAAGCAATCCAACCGCTCTATTCTGAGCAATCAAAGCTGCCTCAATAGCCAAGGTACCACTACCACACATGGGATTTATAAAATTAGAATTTTTATCCCATTTACTAGCCAATATCAGCGCTGCCGCAAGACTCTCCTGTAAGGGCGCTTTGAACGGAATTTTTCGGTAGCCGTGTTTGGCTATCGTTTCTCCCGAAGTATCTACATATATTGAGGCGCGGTCTTCTCTCCAATGCAAGTTGAGCACCGTTTTAAACCGCTCTGGTCCTGAGTTTGGGCGATAGCCTTTTTTTTCTGTCATTCTATCGGCAATAGCATCTTTGCATTTCAGATTTGGAAATCGGCTGTCCAAAATTTCTGGATTGTCTGAAAAAGAAGTTACGCTAAAATAGCCGTTTACATCTATGTAATCCTCCCAAGGGATAGCGAACATTTCCCTATAAAGGTCTTCTGGTGTTTTGGCTTGAAATTCTTTTATCTGAAAAAGAACACTATGGCCCGTGCGAAGGAATAGATTCAACTTCATACAATCCTTCATAGTACCTTGAAGGCTAACACTCATGTGGCCTTCTTCCACCTCTGTGAAACCAAGTTCTAGCACTTCTCCTTTAAGAAGGTGGCTCATCCGTTTGGGGCAGGTAATAACTATTTTACTGGTGTTCTTAAATAAATTGTTCTCCATCACCTCAAAAGTAGGAATTATTCTTAATTTTATGGCTGAAATATACCGATATTCGAAAATGGATTTAAAATCACTATTTGATCAAGCCTCCGCAACATCAAAATCGCTTCCAGAACAGAGCAATGAAAGTTTGCTACAACTTTATAGTTTGTTTAAACAAGCTACAGAGGGGGATGTAAATATAGAAAAGCCTTCTAATATGTTTGATTTTAAGGGGATAGCCAAATTTAATGCTTGGGAGGCTCTAAAAGGCATAAGCAAGGAAGACGCTATGCAAAAATATATAGAGTTGGTAAAGCAGTTGGGAGGATAAGGAATGTCAGAAGAATCAACGAGTAGTGCTTTATTTGCCATGAAATGCCCTAAATGCCATCGTGGGAAGATGTTTAGTGTATCTCATACGTACAATTTAAAACGGATGCACGAAAT
This sequence comes from Cytophagales bacterium, assembly GCA_043718845.1. Classification (GTDB taxonomy): domain Bacteria; phylum Bacteroidota; class Bacteroidia; order Cytophagales; family Cytophagaceae; genus JANYCO01. Next base: position 5,869 of record JAYSUZ010000153.1, on the reverse strand, counting down.
GCCAGATTATTGCCCTGAGTGCGGGCAAGCAAATCGTCCAGAACCAGGGTTTTATACAGGAGCGATGTATGTAAATTATGCGTTAACGGTTGTTTTGTCAGGTTTTACCTACCTCATTCTGGAAATACTATTTAGCGTATCAGCTACTGTTTTTTTTGGTATTTATATTAGCTTGTTGCTATTAATAGGGCCAATTCTCTTTCGGTATTCCAGAGTTATCTTTCTTTATATGTTTGTAAGCTATGATAAAGACGCTATAGAGAAACATAAGTTGTCCAATTAACGTATTTGAGGTAAAACATTAAAACACCATGCTTGATAGCATAATTAAAGATCTTGTACCGTTATTATGTCCATTGTTTTGGGCTTTTCTTATTTCCGTTTTTGCGATACCTTCTATTGTGCAGGTAGCGCATAAGAAAAAAATATTTGATGAGCCCAATGACCGTACTATTCATGAGTCGCTGACCCCTCGTTTGGGAGGGTTAGCTATTTTTGCAGGGTTTATTTCGGCGTTGACTATTTTTGGACGAATAGACTTCGGGATTCAACATTCACTGGCGGGCTGTGTAATCATTTTTTTTATAGGATTAAAGGACGATATCGTATCGGTTTCAGCATTTAAGAAGTTTTTTGTTCAAGTTTTAGCCACTGGAATAGTACTATTTGTGGCCGATATAAGAATTACAAGTTTTCAAGGGGTATTAGGAATAGGAGAGCTTGATTTGGGTATCAGCTATTTGTTTACTTTTATAGTGATAATAGGAATTACGAATGCCTTAAATCTTATAGATGGGCTTGATGGATTAGCCGGTTCCATTGTATCCTTGTGCTGTCTTTCCTTTGGTATTTATTTTTCTTTTTCGGAGGATATCCAGTATTATTCTTACGCATTGGTGGCGTTTTCCCTTTTAGGAAGTATGCTAGGCTTTTTAAGGTTTAATATTTACAAAGCAAAAATTTTTATGGGGGATACCGGCTCGCTAGTGAGTGGTTTCATTATTTCTATTTTGGCAATAAAATTTGTAGAAATGAAGCTAGTTCCCAATGCAGCTTCAATTTCTGTTGCTGTTTTATTTATACCTATAATTGATACCGCTAGAGTATTTATAGTAAGAATTTTGACAGGAAAATCACCTTTTACACCAGATAAAAATCATATTCATCACAAGTTAATTCAATTAGGATTCTCGCAACTATATACCGTATTTTTACTAATATTTATAAATGTTATTGCGATAAGTTTGGTGCTTTATTTCGATTTTTTTTCTACAACAATGCAATTAGTGATGTTGACTTTTTTTGCACTTGTATTTAGTATTATCATTGAGATAAGTTCTGGATTAGTAAAAGTAAAACCCTCTGGGAATGCAAAATATAATGCTTAAAATAATTTTTTCAATTGTAGTATTTTTTGGAATATTAGTCCAATCAAATGCTGCAAAGCAGGAGAAAAAGATAGTCTATAATTTTGCTCAAAATTGGTTGCGGTATGATAAATATTATGAGGCTTATTTGCCTGTAAAAGATGGAGATTTAAATAAACTAAAAAGTGTTCACCAAAGTATCATTTTAGCCAACTATAAAGATTTTAATTTAAACTTTTATGCTACAAAGGGATTGTCTTTGTTTGTTAATAATAAATTAATTTATAAAAAAATTTCTAAAGAAGGCGAACTCGTTAAGATTCCAATTAATTCATTTAGGAACAAGGATTACGAAGAAGTGCTTATGACTTTTTATCATTCGGAGGGAGAGTTGCCTTTTTATACAACCACAATTTATGTTGTAGCTTCTACAGCTACTATAAAGTCAGATTTAGCAAAGAATGCTTCCATCGCTAGGATTTTGAAGTTGAATGTTCAAAATAGATTTATATTGTTTATTTTCATCTTGTTTCAAATCATGCTATTTAAACAAGTGTATCCAAAGGCGTTTCTTCGGTTTTTTTCTATAGGTCTTCAAGATAAGGCACTGCATTTAGTGCCTAGCGTTTTTAGTATTTCCACTATATGGATTGCCGGAATAGTTGGTTTTTCATTCGCTTTATTACTCCAGACGGTTTCTATAGACGGCATAATTTTCCATTCGGAGACAAGTTTTTTAGGGAGGACCGTATTAATTACCTCCTTCTACATGCTATTTAATTTTGGAAAATATTTTTATTTATCTGGGATTGCTTGGTTATTTAATTATTCAAAAATTGCAACCCTACAGCATTTTGAATTTATTAGATTGTTAGAAATCATTTGTCTAGTAGCAACTATTATTCTTTTAGGGGTGGAAATGTCTGGCTTTATGCAGCTAACGTTCTCGCCAATTACTTTGTATTATTCGTTGATTGGAGTACTTGTACTTTGTGTGTTAAAAGTTATAATCTTGTTTTTTAGATTAATAACATATAGAAATTTGTATTTATTTTCTTACATTTGTGCTGCAGAAGTACTACCGTTGGTTATTGCAGTAAAAATTCTTTTGTTTTAATGATCGGTTAGGTAAAAAAAGTAATTCTAATTTCATTCAATGGCGCAGGTAAAAATAAAAGAAAAAGAGGTCAAAGACAGATATACTAAAGTTCAAAGTATTCTAGTAACGCAGCCAAAACCTACTGACGAGAAATCTCCTTATCCTATACTTGCGGGCAAGTATAACTTAAAAATAGATTTCAGACCTTTTATAGAAGTTCAACCTGTTGATATAAAAGAATTTAGGAAGCAAAAAATCGATATTCTTGCCCATACGGCTGTTATATTCACAAGTAGAAATGCGGTGGATGGTTTTTTTAGACTTTGTGCAGAAGGAAAAATTGAAGTTCCCGCAGAGATGAAGTATTTTTGCGTTTCGGAGCAGACCGCCAATTATCTTCAGAAGTATATTGTTATAAGAAAAAGAAAAATATTCGCAGGAGAAAAAACAGCCAAAGACCTAGAAGAAATAATTAAAAAACACAAAGAAGAGAAATTTTTATTTCCCTGTTCAAATATAAGAAAAGATGAGTTACCTATTTTCCTGAAAGAAAATGGCTATCAATTTTCAGAGGCAGTTATATACAATACAGTAGCAAGTGATTTATCAGATTTGACGGATGTTAAGTACGATATTATTGCATTTTTCAGTCCTTCTGGTATACACTCTTTGTTCACTAATTTCCCAGATTTCAAACAAAATAAAACTAGAATTGCAGCTTTTGGGCCTACTACCGCTCAGGCAGTGCTCGATGCAGGTCTATTATTAGACATTGAAGCCCCATTGCCAAATGCTCCCTCTATGACTGGGGCTTTGGAACTTTATATTAAAAAGGCGAATAATATAAAATAACTTTCAGTTGTTTATAGTGGAGAATTGAAAAAAATGTTTAGTTTTGCATCTTGACCTACAACTAATAACCCGTTGTTTATGAAATATGTGTACAAAATAGTAATTATTCTAGTAGCTTTTGGCATTTCGTTTAGCGAGTTGTTTGCCCAGCAAGATGCTCAGTTTAGCCAGTATATGTTCAACAGCCTTTTTTATAACCCTGGAAGTGCAGGTATAGAAGGAGTAACACGAGCTACGGTTATCACGAGGAAGCAATGGTTAGGATACCATAGCTCTAGTGGTGTAGATCAGACTATTAAAGGGACATCTCCAACTTCCCAAGCGATTACAATAAATTCTAGATTGCCTTTTTTTAATAAAAGAACAGGTGCTGGTTTGGGTATCGTATACGATAGTAGAGGACCTATCACTTCTTACGAAATACAGCTTTCAGGATCATATCATTTAAAATTAGGAGATGGGTTGCTAGGAATAGGAGGAAGGGCTGGGACTTATGCTCAAAGAATTTCTCCAGATTATAGAGTGGTAGACGAATCAGATCCTATTTACCAAGGGATAATAAATAATAATCCAAAGCAATTAAAACTTGATTATGCGGGAGGTTTGTGGTATCAGACTAGCAAATGGTATGCAGGCGTTAGCTTAAACCACCTTTCCAAGCAAAAATTTAGTTACGGCGTTGATTCAATAAAATCAGTACTGAATAATCACTTACATATTAATGGTGGTTACACATTCACCTTAAGTCCTACAATTAAAATAACGCCTACGGCTATTATCCAGACAGATTTGAAGAAGATGACCTTACTGGTTGGTCCAATGGTCGATTACAATTCTAAATTTTGGATTGGATTAAATGCTAGACAAAGTGCTTCCAAAAAAGATGTCGCTACAGGTGGTGGATCTGCTTGGGCTGTAAATGACATAATTGCATATGCTGGAATGAATCTTATGAAAAACAATGCATTGCGTGTAGGGTTCGCATTTGATTTTGTATTGAGTGGTCGAAAAGCATTAGGTTCTACCTCTCATGAGATTATGTTGTCGTATATGTTACCTGCTGTAGGAGTTACTCCTAAGCCTAAAGTAAGGACTCCTCGTTATAGACATGATGAAAATTAATTAATCAATTAATTTGGAAGTTAGGTTTTAATTTGTCATATTTGAACCTAGCTTTGGGCTTTAACGAAGTTTAAATTGTATTTAAGCAATAATAAACTTTAGACCTTCGTTATCGTTTTAAGAAACAGGTAGAAAATTAATAGAAATTATTAAATAAGGTGTTATGAATAAATTGTGTGTATTTAATAAGGCATATATTGCGCTGTCTTTATCTGCCTTGACGCTGTTCAGCTGTGGAAAAAAAGGAGGACCTGAAGAAGGTAGTGGAGATCTGATTGGTGTTCAAGGACGCGAAGGTTGGGTTCAAACAGTTCCTTATGGTATGGTTGTCTGTCCATCTGGTACTTTTCACATGGGTCAAGCGGATCAAGATGTTCCAGCTACTCAAAATAACTTAAACAAACAAGTTACGATTGGCGGTTTCTATATGGACGAAACCGAAATCACTAATAATGAATACAGACAATTTGTAGACGTAATGTTGAAAGACTCAGTAGATGTTCTGACTATTGATTACATTATGGAGAAACTTTATCCAGATACAAATGTTTGGGTAAGAGACTTTGCACACCACATGGGTGATCCTATGATGGAGTATTATTATGCACACCCTGCATTTGATGAATATCCTGTAATCGGTATCAACTGGTTTGCAGTGAAATATTTTTCTGAGTGGAGAACAAAACACATGAATAACTTCAGAGCTACACAAGGTCTTTGGCAAATGCCAAGATTCCGTCTGCCATCTGAAGCAGAATGGGAATATGCCGCTAGAGGCGGTAGAGATATGGCTAAGTATCCTTGGGGTAACCCTTACATCCGTAACTCAAAAGGGTGTATGTTAGCTAACTTTAAACCAGGTAGAGGTAATTATTATGACGATGGTTTCATGTACACTTCTGCTGTAGCTTCTTATTTTTCTAATGATTACGGTCTATACGACATGGCTGGAAATGTTTCAGAATGGTGTGAAGATGCTCATTATGATGCAGCGGTACCAGTTGTTTGGGATCTTAACCCTACCTATTATAACGACGATGAGCCAAGAAAAATCGTTAGAGGCGGCTCTTGGAAAGACATAGCATATTATTTAGAGACAGGTACGAGAACATTCGAGTACCAAGACACTACAAAATCTTATATTGGATTCAGAAACGTGATGACTTACTTAGGTAGATCTTCTGGTTATGAATTTTAATTAAAACTTTACCCTAAATAAATACTTACATAAACAATTGTTAAACACTTAAACTTTTACAAAAATGATTAAATACAAAGTAAGACATGAGCCAAAAGGTTTTATGGAAATATTAGAGTACAAAGCGATGCCTTTAATTTATGGTCTAGGTGCTGCTGTTGTTATTGTTGGGGCTTTATTTAAAATTATGCACTGGCCTTATGCTGGTCCAATGCTTGTATTAGGTCTTGG
>JAYSUZ010000152.1:0-1740 GCA_043718845.1 Cytophagales bacterium | reverse complement strand
ACGTAAGTAGTATATCGGGTTCAATACCATAATGTTCAAAAGCCCAAAACTTACCCGTACGCCCAAATCCGGTTTGTATTTCATCCAAAATAAGTAACGTCCCCGTTTCTGTACATCTTTTTCTTAGCGCTTTTAGATACCCTTCGGCAGGCACTCTTATTCCTGCTTCCCCTTGTATCGTTTCCACAATAACGGCGGCGGTAGCGCTTGAAATAAAACGTAAATCGTCTTCCTTATTATAATCTATAAAACGAATACCAGGAAGCAATGGACGAAATGCTTGTTTAAAATATTCATCGCCCATTACAGACAACGCTCCATTTGTAGAGCCGTGGTACGCATTTTTACAGGAGATCAACTCTGCTCTACCCGTATATCTTTTCGCTAATTTCAATGCTCCTTCGGTAGCTTCAGCGCCAGAGTTTACAAAATAAACACTATCCAACCGTTTTGGCAACGTCGCTTTCAGCTTCTCTGCCAGCAGTACTTGTGGCGATTGGATGTACTCTCCAAAAACCATCAAATGCATATATTTATCCAGTTGATTTTTGATAGCGTCTACCACTTTGGAATGGCGATGCCCAATATTACTTACTGAAATCCCTGAAATTAAATCAATATATTTTTCCCCTTTTGTACCATAAAGGTAAATACCTTCCGCCTTCTCGATATCAAGCATCAAAGGGCTGTCAGACGTTTGGGCTACTGAATTAAGGAACAGTTGTCGATTGCTAAGCATTTTATTTTTTTAATCTTGCTCGATGATGAGCACTTCCAATACTACTTGTGGGCTTTCATTTCACGAATTAATTTATTGGCAAACAGAAAATCTTGAAGTGATTTTACATCCGTATCTAAAATGTCATTTTTACTTCCGTCCCACACCTTTTCACCTTTGTACATAAAAATCACGTGCTCTCCGATTTCTAATACAGAGTTCATATCGTGCGTTACTACAATCGTCGTAATATTAAATTCATGGGTAATATCTTGAATAAGGTTATCAATACGAATAGAGGTTTGAGGATCTAGTCCCGAATTTGGTTCATCGCAAAACAGGTATTTCGAATTCATGGCAAATGCCCGGGCTATACCCACCCGCTTCTGCATTCCTCCACTGATTTGTGAAGGCATCAAATTATTTACATTTTCCAATCCTACCCGTTGCAAACAATAATTCGCTCTGTCTATTTTTTCTTCCTTAGACATCTTTGTAAGCATATCCAATGGAAACAATACATTTTCAATTACTGATTTAGAATCAAAAAGTGCCCCACCCTGAAAAAGCATTCCTATCTCTCGTCTTATCTCCTGTTTCGTATCGTTGTCGACATCTATAAATTCTCGCCCGTCGTATTTTATACTTCCCGTATCGGTTCTTATTAGTCCTACCAATGACTTTAGCAATACACTTTTTCCCGTACCACTAGCTCCTATAATCAGATTACAAATCCCTTGAGTAAAGGTTCCGCTTATGTTTTTAAGTACCTCTTTCCCTTGAAAGGTCTTATTTATATTACTAAACTCTATCATTTATGCTAGGAATAAAATTTATTACAATAATAATTTTGCCAAAAGAAAATCTGCCAAAAGCACTGCTATACAACTATTTGTAACCGCTGTAGTACTGGATTGCCCTACTTCGAGCGCTCCTCCTTTTGTAAAATAGCCATTATAGGCTGAGATGGAGGAAATCACAAATGCAAAAACTAATGATTTAATTAATGCAAACCAAATATT
>JAYSUZ010000151.1:0-1740 GCA_043718845.1 Cytophagales bacterium | reverse complement strand
ATTGTTTTATTGCTAGACGTTCGTGTTTTACAGCTTTTCCTAATTTTCCTGAATATTTTTTGGTTTTTTTAACAGTTGCTTGAGCAATGCCAACAGCGTTATTCGTTTTTGTAATCACCGCCTTGGCTTTTGCCTTATCGGGTCCAGGTGCTGCTTTTAGGGATACTAATGTTGTAAAAACTACGAAGGAGGCGAGAAATAAGGTTTTTAATTTTAGCATAAATAGATTATTAATAAAGTATTAAAGGTTGTTGGTACTAGTACGTAAAATACAGGTCGTATGTTTTGATATTTATTTAAACGATGGCTAGTGATAAACAATTAGAATCGATTTTTTAGGTAAATATAAGAATGCAGCGTTTATTGTAAAATTTTCAATATAAGGCTTTTAATTTCTTTTTTCGCTTTATAGCGCTCGTCAATTCGATACCCTACTACCCATACAATATCGGCTCCAGATAGAACTACGGAAACATTATTTTTTAGATTTAGTGGTATTTTAAGGTCGTTTAAAAAGTCACTTAGTTTTTTTTTTCCTTTCATTCCTAAGGGATGAAAGCTATCGCCTTCTTTCCAGGGTCTTATTCGAAGTGGAAAAGTTATTTTTTTATAATTTAAATAGGCATTGGAGGAGGCTTCATTTAGCTCAAAGCCTGTTGTCGTTTGCATAGTTAAAGTTGTATTGCTCCAAGGGAGAAAACTATTTTCTGTAGTAGCTTCTAGGAGTACTTCATCATAAAATTCTTCTGTTTTATTTTCTGTAATAATTAATTGTGTACGGTCTTTTATAAGAATATGAGTGGTTGAAATGAATTTCTTTCCGGCTTCTTCGTTCAAATTTTCAAGTATCGATTTTGCCTGTATATAATTGAATCCAAAGGGACGTAGCAATTCAAACAAAAGGATTAGCGGTTCGGTTTCTTCGTTTAGAAAACTATATTCCAATCGAATAGAATTTTCTGTTTTTGTAAGGAAGTCAATTTTACACCCTTCTATATATTGATTGAAAATAGTTTCCGCAGCTGCTATTTTTTCAATACTTTGGTGCAGAGTAGTTTCTAGATTCGGATTTATTTTTTTTAAAATTGGAACAACCTCTAGTCTCAATAAATTTCGCTGGTATTTAGTAGATTCATTCGAACTGTCTTCCCGCCACTTTAGGTTATGAGCTTTAGCGTAGTTTAAGATAGCTTCTTTTGACGAAAATAATAGTGGACGAACAATAGTGCCTGATTTGGGTTTTATGCCGTGTAGCCCTGCTATGCCTGTTCCGCGAATTAGATTTAATAAAACGGTTTCAATCAAATCATTTTGATGGTGAGCCGTAAGAATATAGTCGTATCCTTTTTGTTTGGCTAGCGTTGAAAACCAATCGTACCGAAGTGCACGAGCAGCCATTTGGGTAGAGATGCCTTTGCTTTTCTGATATTCTTTTGTGTCAACTTTTTTAATATGAATGTTGACTTCTAAATTTTCTGCCAATTCCTCCACAAACGCTTCGTCTTCTTCCGACTCCTTACCACGAAGGCCAAAGTTACAATGGGCAATTGCGAAGTGAGCCTTGTAGTTTTTTAGCAAATGACACAAAACTACCGAATCAACTCCGCCACTCACCGTGACCAATAATTTGTCTTCCAAGCGGAATAACCCATTTTCGGTAGTATATTTGTGAAATTTGTCCAACATAAGTGGTAAATTTACATAGTTTTGGGGAAATCCATTACGTTAACTTGAAAAAGT
>JAYSUZ010000016.1:0-2213 GCA_043718845.1 Cytophagales bacterium | reverse complement strand
GTAGATTTGGTAAGTAAAACACTTAGTGAAGAGGTAGACGAAAAAGAATTGAAAAAAATAAGCGATTCGCTATTCATTGAAATTTTTATAGATCCTGCTACTCGCAAATCACATATTGTAACCATTACGACTTCGCTCAGAGAATTTATTTCTAAAATTAAATCGCAAATTATATTTCAAACATTTACGCAGGAGTTATCCAGCTTGATGCCTATCAATAAAAATGTATCACTTGAAAATTCAGATCCTGTTTCCTATAAAGAGGTCTATGCCGTTAAAGATGCTGCTGCGATACTTCCAAATTCGGTTCAACACAATGTCCCTGCTTGGTCCGTTTTTTCAATGTTTTTTATAATAATACCATTGGCTGGAAGTATTATAATGGAACGTGGAGAAGGGAGTGCTTTCCGTCTAAAAACAATACCCGGAGCCATACAAGTAGTGTTGGCTTCAAAAGTTATACTTTATATGTTGGTTTGTTTAAGCCAACTTTTATTGATGCTATTGGTTGGTGTTTTTATTTTACCGCTATTAGGGTTGCCAAATTTGCAAATGGGGAATAGTCCTGTTACAACAGTATTGGTAGGGTTGTGTACCGCATTGACGGCTACTTGTTATGGATTAATGTTTGGTACAATAACTACAACACACCAGCAAGCAGCAATAGGCGGTTCTGTTTCGGTACTTATAATGGCGGCATTAGGAGGCGTATGGGTGCCTGTACACCTCATGCCTGATGTAATGAAGACGGTTAGCCATTTTTCTCCTTTAAATTGGGGGCTTGAGGCATTTCATGATATATTCCTTAGAGGTGGAGGTATAGTCGATGTATTGCCTGAGCTTGGACTTTTAGTGGGATTTTCGTTGACGTGTATTTTGGTAGCTTACGGGTTTACTAAAATGAAAAATAACGTATAAAATAGGGATGTAAATTAACTCGAAACACTTTTGGTGTCTTCAGTGTTGTCTGGGACTTACGTTAAGTTGCGTTGTATTTTTTGTTGTTAATAATTATATTTCTTTCCCCATAATTTTTTAAGGCGTTGTCTTAATTCGTCTTCGCGGGCATTCAAGCCTGGTTCGTAGAGTTTCACTCCTGCAATTGTATCCGGTAAAAATTCTTGTGCAACAAAATTATTTTCAAAATCGTGGGAATATTTATACTCTTTTCCATATCCTTGCTCTTTCATTAATTTTGTAGGCGCATTGCGAAGCATCATGGGTACAGGCAAATCGCCGTGCTCTCTAATCAATTGTTGTGCCTTATTGATGGCCAAATAAGCGGCATTACTTTTTGGAGAAGAAGCCAAATACGCAACAGCCTGTGACAATATAATACGCGCTTCAGGATAGCCAATTACACGCACGGCATCAAAACAGTTTACCGCCATTACAAGTGCTGTAGGATTAGCATTGCCAATGTCTTCAGAGGCCAGTATTACGAGTCGTCGTGCTATAAATTCTACGTCTTCGCCTCCCTCTATCATTCTGGCCAACCAATAAATAGCCGCATTAGGATCACTGCCTCTTATCGATTTTATGAATGCAGAAATAATGTCGTAATGCATTTCACCGCCTTTGTCGTATAGCGCTACTTTTCGTTGGGCTATAGCCATCACCACCTCATCGGTGATTTCGATTTCTTTTTCGGGAACGGATTGTACCACCAATTCCAATAAATTCAATAATTTACGAGCATCTCCTCCTGAAATATTCAGCAGCGCTTCGTACTCTTTTATTTTTATGGTTTGCTGCTTCAGTTCTGAATCGTGCTCCAATACAAATTCCAAAAGCCCTATCAAGTCTTTTTTTTCTAGCGGCTTCAATACATATACTTGGCACCTAGAAAGCAAAGCCGAGTTGACTTCAAAGGAAGGGTTTTCCGTGGTAGCACCTATCAATGTTACGATTCCTTTTTCCACAGCACCCAATAACGCGTCTTGTTGTGATTTGCTGAAACGGTGAATTTCATCAATAAATAAAATTGTTTTACTATTCAGTTTAGCCTTTTCAATTACTTCTCGTACTTCTTTTACCCCCGAACTTACAGCACTTAAAAGGTAGAAAGGGATTTTTAAATTATTGGCAATGATGTTGGCTAAGGTTGTTTTTCCTACCCCTGGAGGTCCCCAAAAAATCATAGAAGGAATAGTTCCCGCTTCAATAGCATTCCGTATAATAGCGCCTTTTCCTACCAAATGCTGTTGACCAAT
>JAYSUZ010000150.1:0-1744 GCA_043718845.1 Cytophagales bacterium | reverse complement strand
AACAGTGGAAATATGATTTTTTAAATCTAAAATCAAGAGAAGATAGTTTTTATCATACCCAAAATTATTTACAATTGTGTAAAGGTTTTGTAGAAGATAAATTTAAAGAAGAATTTGAAGTCTCTAAAACCGATGAAATTGATTTCTTGAATAAATCTATGAAATTTTTTAAAGAGAAAGAGGTTTTTGATATTAATGAATTTGCAAAAGAAATAATCCAACAACCAGAAGTGATTGATGCGTTCAAGGATTATAAAGAGACGTTTGAGCAAAATAGAGATGTTAAAATTGTAGACGAGTTCAACATTTCTCAAACGGCAGTAAAAAGCACGGGAAAAATTTTTAAGAGTATCTTAAAACTCGATAAAAATTTTAGCGTCTATATTCACGGCAGCAAAACCAATATAAACAAAGGTTTCGACGAAGAAAAGGGAATGAATTTTTACCAATTATATTACAAGGATGAAAAATAAAGCACTCTTTTTTAAGGGTGTAGATTAGGTGATAAATACTGGGGCGAGTTTGAATTTTTTTCCAGGCAACGCCGTTATTAGTCCATTAAACTCCATAGTGAGTAAGACCGAGGAGAGTTTGTTGATAGGGATATTTGTTTTCCAGCTAAGTTCATCCATGGGCATACTTTCTTTGTCTACGAGCATTTCGGCGATAGTGCGTTCTTCGCCTTCGAGGGTATCCGAAATTTTATGTCGTGGTACTACGTGTTCTTTTTTCTTGATGTCCCAGTTTAAAATATATTCCAAATCTTTTACCGAAGTATAAATATGTGCTTTGTGTGTTTTGATAAGATGGTTGCACCCTTCGTTGTATTTGCTTCCAAGATTTCCTGGTACGGCAAACACTTCTCTGCTATAGCTGTTGGCAATCTCGGCAGTGATGAGCGCACCTCCTCCAAAAGCGGCTTCTATTACTATAATTGCATCACAAAGGCCTGCCACGATACGATTGCGTGCAGGGAAAAAGGAAGGATCAGGCTTTATACTTGGGCGGTATTCGGTGAGCAAACCTCCATTTTCTTTCATCTTTTGTGCCGTATCTCGGTGTACCGAAGGGTAGATAATATTGACACCAGAAGCCATCACTCCTATCGTTGGTAAGTTGGCCGAAAGTGCCGCTTTGTGTGCATGGATATCGATGCCATACGCAAGGCCGCTAATAATGGTAGGGTGGTAAAATTTCAGTTCGTCGATGATTTTATCGGTAATATCTTTTCCGTAGCTGGTAGCCTGCCTTGTACCTACAATACCAATAGTTTTGGGTACATTCAGATTGGCATTGCCTTCTAGAAACAATAGGGGAGGGGAATCTGAAAAATGCCGAAGTCTATCGGGGTAATTTAGGTGTGTATAAAATAAAATGGTGACGTTGTTTTTTTCTGCCCATTGAATTTCAGACTCGGCTTTTTGGAGGACATTTTGTTTGACAATAGCATCTGCTACTACTTCGCCTATTCCAGGTATTCGAAGTAATTTCCCTTTGGGGGTGGTAAATACGTTTTTTGCAGACCCGCAGTAACTAATTAATTGTTTCGTAGTTTGGCAGCCCACGCCCGGTATCAAGCCGATGGCTACTTCATGTAAAAGTGGTGTATTCATTCGTTTGATAAAAAGTAAAAGTAATGTAGTAAATTATTAAAAAGCATTATTAGGCTACTAAAGTAGTTATTATTCTTCTATTTCCAAATTATTGAAGCGCTTGGTGTATACTTATTTTGTATAACGGCTAC
>JAYSUZ010000149.1:0-1746 GCA_043718845.1 Cytophagales bacterium | reverse complement strand
CCACATACAAAAAGTTACTATCGCTAGCGGGTATAAATACCGTGCCTAGAGTATTTGTAGAAGGGGTAGAAGGTTTTGTACATTGAACAAGCAATAATACAATTCCAGAAAACAGAAAATAAAATTTCAATTGTTTTTTCATTACTTTTCATCAAATTTCAGTACCCCAATATACTCCATATTTCTCAATATCCATAGTTGCCTCCCCTTTATATAAGCACTTGGTCGGGTAGCGGAATATTTTATTGGATTAGGCAAAATTGCGGCGAGTAAAGCGGCTTGTGATTTTGAAAGCTTCTTTGCGCTACGTTTGAAATACTTCTGAGAAGCGGCTTCTGCACCATAAATCCCGTCGCCCATTTCAGTCACATTTAAATATACTTCCAAAATTCGCTCTTTGTCCCAAAGCACTTCTATAAGAAGTGTAAAATAAACTTCAAACCCCTTCCTAATCCATGACCTGCCAGGCCATAAAAATACATTTTTTGCCACTTGCTGGCTAATGGTACTTGCACCTCGAACCGTTCTTCGTTTTTTACGCTGATTATTTTCGTACGCCTTTTCGATAGACTTAAAATCAAAGCCCCAATGTTCCATATAAAACTGATCCTCGGAAGCCACTACTGCCGTTGCTAAGGAAGGATTAAGTTCTTTTATGTCTTTCCATTTTTTTGTCAGTTTCGCATCTTTCCCATCACTCCATTGCTCAAAAACTCTTTGTAGCATAAGAAAGGTAACAGGAGGATCTACAAAACGATAGAAAATAGTAACCGTAATCGAACTTACAAAAAAAATCAGTGCAGCACGCTTCATGTATTTCCAACAAACGGAACCTATATGTACTAATTTTCCTTTCATAAAAGGCTATTGTATGCGCTTTAATTTGGCAATATAAAACCCATCAAATCCAGATTCAGAAGAAAATATTTTTTTCTCTTGTTGCAATACAAATCCATCTGCTTTCAAGGCCAAAAACTGCTTTACCTGTTCTGTATTTTCCGAAGGCAAAATACTACAAGTAGAATAAACAAGCTGCCCGTCTTTTTTTATAATAGGCGAATAACTGGTTAATATTTCTTGCTGTGTTTTTCTGACGTTAGCGATAAACTCCTCACTCAATTTCCATTTCGCATCTGGATTTCGACGAATAACGCCGAGCCCAGAGCAGGGTACGTCTAACAGCAAACGGTCTGCGGAGTCGTACATTCTTTTAATCGTTTTAGAAGATTCTATCAACCTTGTTTCAATAATAGAAACGCCCGCACGTGCGGCTCTTTTTTTAAGGTTGTCTAATTTCCAACCTTCGGTATCCATGGCTATTATTCGCCCTTTATTTTTCATCAACGCCGCAAGGTGTAGCGCCTTCCCTCCGGCTCCTGCACAGGCGTCTACTACACGCATACCAGGCTCAGCCCCCAATGCCGCGCCCACAAGCTGAGAGGAGGCGTCCTGCACCTCAAACAGGCCACTTTGAAACGATGGACTAGAAAATATATTCTGCCTTTTTAACAATATCAATGCGTCGGGGTAATTGTCGTCTTTTCGAGTCTCTATACCCTCGTCGTGTAGTAGGTGGAAAAGTTTATCGCGTGTGGTCTTAATTGTATTCGCCCTCAGTACTACTTCTGCAGGTATATTCAGCGCCTCTACCTCCTTATCCCAGCGGTCTGGAAGGGCCGAAATACCTAAGTCGTCTAACCAGTCGGGTATCGACTCGTTCACCTTACGAATCAATTTTAGCTTCTC
>JAYSUZ010000148.1:0-8704 GCA_043718845.1 Cytophagales bacterium | reverse complement strand
TTTTTGGAGTAAAATATATGTTCAATTGGTATAAAATAAATATTAAATAGCTGAACTCAACACCCCCTAATTGACTCTCAAAAAACAAGGGTAATCATTTTTTTAAAATGATTACCCTTGTTTAAAATCTGTAAACTATTTTTTTATTTTTGAAATTTCAATCTGATAATTTCTTTCTCCGTAAGAAATCTCCAGTTACCTCTTGGTAAATCTTTTTTGGTAAGACCTGCATACATTGTACGGTCAAGGCGCTCTACGTCGTAGCCTAGGTGTTCGAATATTCTACGTACAATCCGGTTTCGGCCTTCGTGTATTTCAAGTCCAAGTACTTTTTTGGTTCCTTCGCCGTAGGCAATGGCGTCTACTTTTACGGGACCATCTTCCAATACAATATCGCCCGCTTCTATGGTATTAAAATCTTCACGATCCAGTACGCGGTTAAGTTCTACTTGATAGACTTTACTTATTTTGTTGGAAGGGTGTGTTAATTTTTCTGCCAACTCACCGTCGTTGGTAAGAATGATCAGACCTGTAGTATTTCTATCCAATCTCCCTACCGGATACACCCGTTCTGTACAAGCACCTGCTATCAATTGCATCACTGTTTTACGCTCCTGAGGATCGTCCATGGTAGTGATGAAATCTTTGGGCTTGTTGAGTAATAAATAAACAGGTTTTTCTCTTTTCAATGTTCCACCGTCGTATCGAATTACGTCGCCGGGGTTCACTTTGTAGCCCATTTCGGTTACTACTACTCCATTTACTTCTACTAATCCTTGGGAAATTAATTCATCGGCATCTCGGCGCGAGCATATTCCAGAATTGGAAATATACCTATTCAACCGCAGTAGCCCACTAGTATCCTCTCCCGACGACTCCTTTTTCAGAACAGAAGAAGAAGCTGTTGTTCGTCTTTTATATCTTTCGGGAGTTTTATTTTTAGGGAAACTTTTACCTTTGCTATCTTCAGTATCTTTTCGGAAGGGTCTTTTCTCGGCTCCCTCTTTCTTAAATTTTTCTGGAGTTTCTCTATCTCTTCGTTCTGGCTTATCTTTTCTACCGTCAAATTTTTTGCGATCATCAAAAGTTTTTCCAGTGCCAGTACCCGTGCGTGGTTTTGATCCAAAAGCGGGTTTTGCTCCGAAGGGAGGTTTCTTGCCGAAGGCTGGTTTTTCTCTAGAAGTAGATTTTGATCCGAAAGCTGGTTTTGCTCCAAAGGCTGGTTTCTTTCCAAAAGCAGGCTTCTCTCTAGCGGTAGGTTTTGCTCCAAAAGCTGGTTTTGATGGAACACCGGCTCCGAAGGCTGGCTTTCTATCTCTTGGGCTAGATCTTTTGCTATCGCCATCAGTTTTTCCAGGGCGGTTAGTTGCATCAGTTGCGTTACGGCTTTTTGTAAGTCGGGGTCCTGAGCGAGCACCTGGTTTTGATTTAAAATCTCGAGGCTCAGCTTTTTCAGCACTCTTATATTTCTTTCCAGCGCCTGCGTATCTATTTCCGCTGGAAGCTGGTTTTTCTTTTCCTCTTGAAGAATATCCAGGCTTATCATCTGATGAGTATTTTTTTCCAGTTTCTGTTTTTTTGTTTCCTTTAAAAGCTTTATCGACCTTTTCGGTCAATGGATGCTTTTTATCCCGCTTGTTTTCTCTCACGTTCTCTTTGTTTAATAACTGTGCACCTGACGGATTACACAGTATGGTTTGTTATCCCAACAATCCGCATTCCGTCTACTCTACTGACGGATCGTTTTTTTCTTCACTGTCTTCTATCGCCTCGCTATCGGGCATACTGTCCGGCGTTTCTTGCGCTCCTTGCTCCTCCTCAAGTACCGCTGAGGAATCTATAGAAATTTCTTCGGCAAGCATCGTACTTGCTACAAAAGCCATGTCATTTTCTTCTCCGATGGTATTTTCTTCTTTGGCAAAATCTTTCGGATTTGGAAGATCTTTCAAATCGTTGATGCCAAAATATTCCATAAATTTGTTACTCGTGCCATACAAGACGGGTCTTCCAACACCATCTGACTTCCCTTTTATCTCAACCAATTCTTTTTCAAGTAATTTCTGAATCGCATAATCACAGTTTACACCTCTGATTTGTTCAATCTGCGTTTTAGTAATAGGTTGTTTGTAGGCTACAATGGCGATCGTTTCTAATGCCGATGTAGAAAGTCTTTTCTTAGATTTTTGTTTTAAGAAAATACTTAAACTGGATTGATAGGCAGGTTTGGTAAGAAATTGATACCCTCCGCCAATTTTATATACTTGGAAAGGAGAAGTCTCTGCTTCGTATTTCAATAATAAAGTCTCTAATGCGCCCAAAATATCTACTTCTGGCACGTCGGCTTCAAACATTTCAGACAAACAAGTACGAATCTCCTCTGGCTTTACGGGTTCTTGCGAGCAGAAAATTAAGGCTTCTATATGGTTTTGTAGAAAATCCATTTTATTATCTGCGGTTTAATTTTGCTTCGATAGAATGCTGCGTATGAGGAACTGCTTTTAGTCTTTCTTTGGGAATCAACTTGCCTGTATCTATACAAACGCCGTATGTTCCATTTTTAATTCGCGCAACGGCGTTTTCTAATTGGGTAACGAATTTTTGCTGTCTCACGGCTAGTTGGGAAAAATTCTCTTTCTCCAAAGTGTCTGCTCCGTCTTCCAATAATTTCATCGTACCGCCTGTATTATCCGTACCGTAATCATTTTTTTTACTCAGCATCTCTTTCATGTACACCAACTCTTTCTTCGCTTTGTCGAGCTTGTCTACAATAAGAACTTCAAATTCTTTCAATTCTTCTTCCGAATACCTTAATTTATCTTCGCTCATAATGTCCGTTTCTAATTTCTTTTTCCCAATAATAGCTTCTGGCCTTCTTCCTGTTCGAAGCACCACAGTCAGTTCAAAGTTACCTGTATTTTTGGTAGTAACCTTCTCGGAACTGTCTTTTTTGTTTTTTAAATCCTTTACTTCGGCTGTCTTTGTTTTAACGGGCTTTAGCGCTTTTGGTTTTACGTTAGAATTGACTAAAAGTGCTTTTTTAGCAACGATTTTGTTCTTTACAGGCTGCTTGGCAACTACCTTTTTAACTATTATACTCTTTTTCAGAACCTTAGCAACTACTTTTTTGGGTAAAGGAGCTACTTTAGGAATCTTTTTGGGGCTTTTTACGGCTTTTTTAATTTTTAGTACTGCTTTTGGTTTTGCAGTAGATTTTGATTTGGGTGGTGACTTACGCTTGCTTTCTACTTTCTTGGCCTTCTCCGTGTTACCCTTTTTATTGCTTTTAGCCATAATAAAGTAATGTTATAAGGTTTGATGTACTCCATAGAATACTTCCAAATTTACGACAAATTTACTATACAATATGAGCTATTTTATCCACAGTAACTGATTGGCCTATAACCTGTAATTAGTCCTGCTCCAAAAATGCTTTATGCTGCTTATACCATTGAAAAAGTATCGTCAACCCTTCTTTAACTTCAATTTTGGGGTCATAACCAAGAAATTCTCTTGCCTGACTAATATCGGCGTGGCTGTCTCGTATATCTCCTTCGCGCGGGGCTACGTATTCCGCCGGAATTTTAATTCCTGATATTTCCTGAAGATCGCTGTATAAATCATTCAACGAGATTCTACCTCCAACGGCTGCATTGTACACTTTGTTGAACGCATCAGGATGGTCTGTGAAAGCCGCTCGGATATTTGCTTGTACCGCATTCTCTACAAATGTAAAATCCCTAGTCTGTGCGCCGTCTCCATTTATTATGGGCGCTTTCCCCTCCAACAATGCGTATACAAATAAAGGTATAACGGCTGCGTATGGATTTTTAGGATTCTGCCTTGGCCCGAAAACATTGAAGTAGCGAAGGCCTATTGTTTTCATACCATAGACTTCTCCAAATACTTTTGCATATAATTCATTCACTCTTTTCGTAACCGCATAGGGCGACAAAGCATTGCCTATCACAGCCTCCGTTTTCGGCATCAGCGGACTATCGCCGTATACAGAAGAAGAGGAGGCATAAACAAACCGCTCAACACCCGCATCTTTTGCCGCCACAAGTATATTCAGAAAACCTGTAACATTCGCGGCATTTGTAGCCTGTGGCACTTTTATACTCCTAGGTACTGACCCTAATGCCGCTTGATGAAATACGACGTCTACCCCTTCACACGCTTTCACACACGTTTCTTCATCAAGCAAATCGCCCTTTATAAATTCAAAAGAAGGGTTGGAAAGAAACGGTTCTATATTTTTATAATACCCATTACTCAGGTTATCCAATACTCTTACTTTTCCAGCGTTGTAGGTTAATAAATATTCTACCAAGTTAGACCCGATAAAGCCCGCACCACCCGTAACAAGAAACGTTTTCGTACTTATAGCGCAATTATGATAATTGTTCTCAAACATATATTATAAACTCCAATAGGTAAACCCTTCTACTTTATTTCTAAAAATTCCTTTGATATCAATAAAAACAGGATTTGCTGTAGCGATGGAAGCGAAATAAGTCTTGTCCAACGCGTTGTACTCCTTATGCATCACCGCCATCACAATAGCGTCATAATTTGTGCCTGCTTGCTCTATCATTTCCAACCCATATTCGTGTTTGAATTCTGCTGGCGAAGCGTACGGATCTACAACGTCTACGTGCAAACTAAATTCTTTCAACTCACGAATAATATCTACTACTTTTGAATTGCGGATATCTTCTACATTCTCTTTGAAGGTAGCACCCATCACCAATACACGTGCTTTGGCTATTTCTTTGCCCGATTGTATTAATAATTTTACCGTATTTTTTGCGATATAAGCACCCATACTGTCGTTGATATGCCTACCACTCAAAATCACATTGGGATTATAGCCAAGTTGTTTTGCTTTATGTGTAAGGTAATAAGGGTCTACGCCAATACAGTGGCCGCCTACAAGCCCAGGGGTGAATTTAAGGAAATTCCACTTGGTGCCGGCAGCCTCTAGCACTTCGAATGTATTTATACCCATCCGATTACAAATCATAGACAGCTCATTCATCAATGCAATGTTCAGGTCGCGTTGTGTATTTTCTATAATCTTTGCGGCTTCCGCCACTTTTATAGAAGATGCTTTGTGAATTCCAGCCTCTACTACGAGTTTGTATACCTTTGCTATTTCTTCTGTGGAAACAGCGTCGCAGCCCGATACTACTTTTATAATTTTAGAAAACGTATGTTCTTTATCTCCTGGATTTATACGCTCTGGCGAATAGCCTACCTTGAAATCAGTAACCGCTTTCAAGCCCGACATTTTTTCTAAAATAGGAATACAATCTTCCTCTGTACAACCAGGGTAAACAGTAGATTCAAACACCACGTAATCGCCCTTTTTAAGAGCACTTCCCACCGATTTGGTTGCTGCCAGAAGTGGCTTCAAATCAGGCAAATTAAACTCATCTATGGGTGTAGGAACGGCTACAATAAAGAAGGACACTTTTTTTAAATCCTCAATGTTGTTCGAAAATTCAATCGTGCAGCCTTCAAAATCTTTTGCGTCCAACTCACCACTAGGGTCAATATTTTGTTTCATCAACGCCACTCTTGAAGCGTTAATGTCAAAGCCAACAACGTTGACTTTTTTGGCAAATTCCAGTGCTATAGGCAATCCTACGTATCCAAGGCCTATCACGGCGAGGTACGTTTCTTTGTTTAATAAACGGTTGTAAACCATAAAAGCGTAGTGTTTGTGGAGAATATCGGAGTCGAACCGATGACCTCTTGCATGCCATGCAAGCGCTCTAGCCAGCTGAGCTAATTCCCCCTTTCAATTTCTGACCCGTCAAATATAGAATATTCACAGCACTTTCAAAAATTCTATACGAGAAATCGTTTTTATAAGCTAACCGTTTTACAAAGAAGGGTTTGCCAACTTCAATAAATCAAAGCCTATATCTTTTCGGTAATTTCTATCTTTCCATGTCACCAATTCGGCTGCGGCCTTGGCATTTGTTAGCGCTTCCTCCATCGTATCCGCCAGTGCCGTAAGCGCCATCACCCGGCCTCCGTTAGAAAGTACTTCGCCGTTTAAACCCGTTTTTGTACCCGCATGGAAAACCAACACTTCTTTTACGCTGTCGAGTCCACTTATCGCATGCCCTTTTTCGTATTCGTCAGGATAGCCTCCTGCTACAAGCATCACGGTAGTAGCTACTTTGGAAGAAATTTTCACCTCCACGTTGTTCAATTCTTTTTTGGCCGCCGCTATAAGCAATTCTACAAAATCGCTTTCTATACGTGGAATAACGGCTTCCGTTTCCGGATCGCCCATTCGTGCGTTGTACTCAATTACAAACGGTTCGTTTTTTACACTGATAAGACCGAAAAATATAAAGCCAACATAGTCTATCCCTTCTTGCTGCAACCCATTGATGGTAGGCTTTATAATACGTTCTTCTACTTTCTGCATAAACACCGCATCGGCAAAAGAAACAGGCGATACGGCACCCATTCCTCCTGTATTCGGACCTGTATCACCCTCGCCTATTCGTTTGTAATCTTTGGCTTCTGGAAGTAGTTTATAATTTTTGCCATCGGTGAGCACAAATACCGAAACTTCTATCCCATCCAAAAACTGCTCTATCACTACTTTCGTACTGGCATCGCCGAATTTTTTCTCCGTAATCATTTCTCTTAATACGGCTTTGGATTCTTCTTTTGAAACCGAAATAATCACTCCTTTACCAGCGGCGAGCCCATCGGCTTTTAGTACAATAGGCAACGCATGATTGTCTATATAAGCCAACCCTTCTTCAAGCGTGGCATGCGTAAACGTTTTGGACGCCGCTGTTGGTATAGCGTGACGCATCATAAAATTTTTAGAAAAATCTTTACTTCCTTCCAATTGAGCGCCTTCTTTATCTGGCCCTACAAGTAGGATATGCCTCAATTCTACTACCGACCGAAAATAATCTACTATACCTTCTACCAAGGGCACTTCTGGCCCTACTACGATAAGTTGGATATCATTTTCAAGTGCAAATTTTCCGAGTGCTACAAAATCAGTTGCTTCAATAGCAACGTTTGTAGCCAATGCAGAAGTACCCGCATTGCCGGGCGCTACAAAAAGATGGCGGCATTTTATACTTTGTCTAATTTTCCATGCAAAAGCATGTTCTCTGCCTCCGGCACCAATGATGAGTATGTTCATTTTTTATATTTTTGACTCTAACTAAAATGACTAAACAAACCAATAAACGGTTCATTTAGCCACAAACTTATACTTTAAAATTCAACTTTCTGAATTTTAATTCCCCAACTCTGAAATAAATTTAATACGCATCAGACGAATATCTTCTTCTGAATAATCTTCCGTACCCAATTCTTCGCGTGCTAGTTGGATATTGTCGGATTCGGCATGCATGAAATAATCAAAAATTTCGTCTTGTCGGTCTTCGTCCACTACTTGGTTTATGTAGTAATCAAGATTGAGTTTTGTGCCTGCATAGCAGATATGCTCTATCTCCTCCAAAACATCCGGCATAGAGAGTTTCTTAGATTGGGCAATATCTTCTAGGTCAACTTTTTTATCTATCTGCTGGATGAGGTAAATTTTTATTTTAGATTTATCTACCGAAGTTTTAACGATTACATCCGCCGATGTTTCAATATCGTTTTCTTCTACGTATTTTGAAATTAATTCAATAAATGGTTTCCCAAATTTGGACACCTTGCCCATTCCTACTCCATTTATATGGCTAAGTTGCTCCTTATTGGTAGGAAACTCAGTTGCCATTTCTTCCAAAGAAGGATCGTTGAAGATTACATATGGAGGAAGATTTTTCTCTTTTGCGTACCTTTTGCGCAACGCCTTGAGTTGCTCAAACAATATAGGGTCGTATGTTTTATCCGGTACCGAATCTTCTTCTTCCGCTTCCGCCAAGGCTTCAAGCGAATAGTTGTGGTCCTTACTAAGGGTATACGGATGAGGCGTATCGAGAAAAGATTTTCCTTTTTCTGTAATTTTCATTACCCCTACATCGTCAATATCTTTGTACAAATATTCGGCAATAAGAATTTGGCGTAACACAGAATTCCAGTGGTCGGGAGCTTTATCTTTTCCTCTTCCGAATACTTCTAATTCATCGTGTTTATAGCTTCTTGTATAATCGTTTTCAATCCCCGAAAGTACTGCTGACAAATGGCTAATACCAAAACGCTCTCCAGTTTGTTTCACCACTTCTATAGCGAGTTGTACGTCTTCTTGTCCTTCAAATTTTTCTTTAGGATGCATACAATTGTCGCAGAAACCGCAATCATCTTCGAGGTGTTCGCCAAAATAAAATAACAATTGTTTTCTTCTACACACAGCCGATTCGGCAAAAGACACCATTTCATGCAAAAGTTGTCGTGCATTTTCACGCTCTGTTACATTTTTGTCTTTATTAAATTTTTCAAGTTTCAGCACATCTTTATAGGCATAAAACATGATACAATTTCCTTCCAACCCATCACGGCCCGCACGACCCGTTTCTTGGTAATACCCTTCCAGCGATTTGGGCGCATCGTAGTGAATTACAAAACGAACATCCGGCTTGTCTATCCCCATACCAAAGGCAATGGTGGCAACGATTACGTCTGCCTCTTCGCTCAAAAAAGCATCTTGATTTCGCATCCGAACATCGGCATCTAACCCAGCGTGGTACGGCAATGCTTTTACATCGTTTAC
>JAYSUZ010000147.1:0-3881 GCA_043718845.1 Cytophagales bacterium | reverse complement strand
CCGCCATGGACAACCGTCCGCTGACGTTCAATGAATTTGAAGGCATCATCAATCAAGTGGTCTACGTTACCGCTACACCTGCCGATTATGAATTAATGCAATCGGGTGGTGAAATTGTAGAGCAAGTAATTCGCCCAACAGGGCTGCTCGATCCGATCATAGAAGTAAAACCAAGTACAAATCAAATTGATGATTTGTTGGAAGAGATAGAACAACGTATCAAAGCCGGCGATCGAATATTGGTGACAACACTTACCAAACGTATGGCGGAGGAGTTGGATAAATATTTAAGTCGTCTAAATATAAAATCAAAATACATCCACTCCGAAGTAAAAACATTGGACCGGGTAGAAATTCTTCGCGAATTACGATTAGGCGTTATTGATGTTTTGGTTGGTGTAAATTTATTGCGTGAAGGGCTTGACTTACCAGAAGTATCGCTAGTAGCCATTATGGATGCGGACAAAGAAGGCTTTCTGCGGAATGTTCGTTCGCTGATACAAACGATAGGGAGAGCGGCACGAAATTCCAATGGGAAAGTAATCATGTATGCCGATAAAATGACCGTTTCGATGGCGAAAGCGATAGACGAAACAAGTCGTAGAAGAAGTATTCAGATGGCGTACAACGAGGAACATGGTATTACACCCGTTACCATTACAAAATCGAAAGAAGCGATAATGGGGCAAACGAATTTGGCGGATTCTAAATGGGAAGCTAAAAAATATGCCGAACAAAATGAGGAGCCTAGTATTGCCGCCGATCCTGTGGTGGCGTATATGACCAAGCCAGAATTGGAGAAATTGGTGGAGCGTACAAAAAAACAAATGGAGCGTGCCGCCAAAGACTTGGATTTTATGGAAGCGGCACGACTAAGAGACGAGTATTTCGAGCTTAAAAAAATGATAGAAAATAAGGTAGAGTAGCGCTGTCAAAATTTTACACTTTATAAATAGTAAAAATTATTACTTAATAAACACAGGATGAAAAATTTTAAAAAAATAGTTATTTTAGTTGTAGGTATAGGGTTATATTCTTGTACAGACAGCACTACCGATGGCGTCATTTCTGATTTAGAACCGAAAGATACGTTATTTACTTCTATTTCGAAAACGAAATTTACGGGTGTTTACGATACACTTGGGTATACTTTATTAGTCAATACTATTTCAAAAGATACGTACGAAAGTATTGGCACTTCCACGAATAGCGACAGTCTGAGAACTGCTATTTGTAAAGAAGACGAAGGCGGTTGTATGGAAGCGATGGAGGTATATTATTGTTCAAAATTTCCGGACAAGGTTAAACGAAAAGAAAAAGAATTGACTTTGCAATTATCAAACGGGAAAACGGTGGTGTTGAAAAACAACAGTAGTGAAGACGACAACTACGAAGTGTTCCAATTTGTCTCGTTCGATAAAAATGGCTATTTCATAGTAGCCGCTTATTATATGGAAAGTTACGCGTACTTACTTATAAATGCGACCAACGGGAAAACGATGAGTACTATCGGTTATCCTGTTTTCTCGCCCGATAAAAAGCAATATGTGGCTGGCAATTACGATATGATTGCTGCGTTCACTTTTAATGGTATAGACTTCATGACAACTACTAAAGATAGTATTTACAGTGATGCCAGAATAGACTTTGCTACATGGGGGCCAGAAGAAGTGAAATGGAAAGACGACAGTACGTTGTATGTAAAACAAAAATCTCAACTAGGCGAAGCACCTAAAGAGGAAAATAATTTTGCTGCAATCCGTATAAGAAGAAAGGTGGGTATCTGAAACCAGGACTTTGACATTTTGGATAGTCGCTAATTGAAAAAAAATAATTTTTAAAATAATTTCTTGCATAGAAAGCAATTAGGTCTTTTATTTATTAAAACTTTAACGGTATAGAATTTAGTATTTCATTTTCAATAAATGTCAGTTAAATGACATTTATTGAAAATCTTTAGTCGTACATTACAGTAGAAAATAAAAGAAAGGTAGAATGAAATTTTCAAAAGGTATAGTTTACGGCTCTTTGTTATTTCTACTAGGATTTCCTTGCAAAAATTTTGCAGATGACAAAGACAGTACAAGGGTGCGCGTCGGAATATTGCCCGTTATTTTTTACGCACCAGAAACACGATTAGGCATGGGGGCTATAGTGTATAGTTACTTCAAAACATCCAAGAAGGATGCTAGTACTAGGAAATCAACTATACAAACGTATATAAATTTCACCATAAATAAACAGTTTCTTCTTCAAACCGATTATTCAATTTTTTCTCCTCAAAATAAATTTTATTTTAAAGGGAACATTAATTATGAACATTTTCCTGAATTTTATTACGGAATAGGAAATAATACTCGAGAAGATATAAAGTGTTTGATTGACTTTAATTCCTTTCAACTTTCATCCGAATTTTACACTTCACTTAGAAAAAATAGCTATGCGGGACTATTGCTGCAACATCAAAATTTGTACATGTTGAACAAAACGCTTATTAATTATTACGACAACAGAGTAGTATATGGGAATATGGGATATAATACATCGGGTATCGGATTAGGAATGCTTTTGGATAAGCGAAACAATCAACTTAATCCAGAAAAAGGACATTACGTTCAGGTGAACTTTCTAAAATACTTTAATCATAATAGTATGCAAAGTGGGTTTAATAGTCTCGTGGTTGACATGCGTTTTTATAAAACAGTATTTAAAAATTTGGTCTGGAATATAAATGGATATACTTCTTTTAATAGCGGGGAAGTGCCCTTTCGAATGATGCCTTTTATTGGAGGACCAAGATTTTTAAGAGGGTATTATAGAGGTAGATTTAGAGATAATAATTTGATAATGGTTCAGCATGAATTTCGTTACCCTCTTTTCTGGCGTTTTGGAATTGCTTTATTTTCCGGAGTAGGACAAGTTGCCCGAAATCTGAATGATTTCAATTTCAAACAGTTTCATTATAACTATGGCGCAGGGTTACGTTTCAAAATTGATCGAAAAGAGAATACGAATGTTCGTATTGATTTTGGATGCACAAAAGACTCCTATGGAGTTTATGTTGTATTTGCAGAGGCCTTTTGATGCTGCATTTTCAGTAGTTGGATTCGGATATATTTTTACAGAAGCAACAGTGTACGTACTCGAAATTTCTGTGGTAACATTTCCTACTTGTACTTCACTTCCTTTGCTCAAGTCTTGTTCAACAGTTGTGCCCACCGTATGCATAGTTTGGCGTAAATAGCCAGTTGTTTTTTCATAGTATAATAAGGTTGTTATAGCTGGTTCTAATTGTAAGATAGTGTTTATATGGGAAAGAAGGTGTCTGAAATGGGGATTTTAATAAGATTTCAGGATTGTAAAAATTGAATATTTTTTATATATTATTAATTTTCAATGAGATGTTTTGTAAGAAAACATCTCATTGAAAATGTTCAACAATGACTCCTTTAATTATTATGAATGCTCATAAATTAGAAATGGGGACATCCAATTATATCCAATTAATTTGAATTTAGAGAACAAATTAATTACCTTTGACGTAAGTAACGTTAAACGGTAGTATGCTCTCTTCATTTGGCAATAAGGATACAAAGAAAATTTGGGAAGGAGAACACCGAAAGGGATTGCCCGGAGAGATTCAAGAAATTGCCAGAAGGAAATTGAGAATGTTAAATAACGCTCAAAATCTAACGGATTTGCAAATTCCTCCATCAAATAGGTTAGAAAAGGTAAAGGGGAATTTCAAAGAATTCTACTCTATCAGAATTAACAATCAATGGCGTATAATTTTCGAATGGAACAATGGAAATGCAGAAGAAGTTGAAGTAATTGATTATCACTAAAAAAAATGAAATGAAAAAGCTAAAAAATATTCATCC
>JAYSUZ010000146.1:0-3910 GCA_043718845.1 Cytophagales bacterium | reverse complement strand
CAGATTAGCGCGTTTTTGAAAAGTGAAAAACCAGATTACATTGTCAATTGTGCCGCACATGTAGGTAGCCTGAATTATGTTACAGAAAAAGCGGCTACTGTTATGATGGACAATACTCGAATGATAATGTCCATGTATGAGGCGATATCAAAAGAATGTCCTAAAGCGGTAGTTATAAATCCAATTGCAAACTGTGCTTATCCGGCCAAGGCTGATACATTCGTAGAAGACCACTGGTGGGATGGACATTTGCATAGGAGCGTCCTTTCTTACGGGGCTACACGTCGAATGTTATGGGCAACAGGAGAAAGTTTCTATATGCAATTTGGCATTAGAAGTATACACCTTTTAGTGCCGAACATGTATGGTCCTTTCGATTCCGCCGATCCTAATAAAGCACATGCTTTAAATGCATTAATATCCAAGTTTGTAAAAGCGAAAAAGGAAGATGCGGAATCGATAGAAATTTGGGGTACAGGAATAGCTATAAGAGAATGGTTATATGCAAAGGATTTCGCAAGAGTAGTGTCTGAAATAATTAAAAACCCATCATTATTAGGGATTGCAGAGCCTATTAATATTGGTCAAAATTTTGGATTAAGTGTACGAGAGTTGGTTGAGGTTATTAGTAATACTTTTCAATACAAAGGAACTGTTAGATGGGATCATTCTAAACCCGATGGGGCACCCAAAAAAGTTATGGACGATACCCGATTCAAAAAGGTGTTTAAAGGTTTTGAATTTACTAAATTTGAAGATGGGATTAGTAAAACAATAAATTATTATAATTCGATTTATCCCTACTAACTATATGAATTCAGTTCAATTTGATAAAAAATTACTACGGAGTTGTGGCGAAGACGTCTTCATTGGGAAGTCAGTAGAAATTAGAAGGCCCCATTTGGCCGAGATAGGAAGTCATGTCGCGGTTGATAGTGGTGTATATATTACTACTCAATTGGAAATAGGTGATTATGTTCATTTAGCTCCATATATCACCGTCATAGGAGGTGAAAAGAGTAAATTGATTGTTCGTCATTTTGCAACAATAGCTGCTGGAACAAGGATTATTGCGGGCAGTGACTCTTTTTTGGGTGCAGGAATGACAAGTGTGACGGTGCCCTCCGAATATAGGGATGAGGTGAAGTTTACAACTGTCGAAATCGGAATGTTTGCAGGTATTGGAACTAATGTAGTAATTATGCCTGGTGTTACGATTGCAGAAGGCTGTGTGATTGGAGCTTGCTCACTTGTAACCAAAAATACCGAACCTTGGACTATTTATTTTGGGAACCCAGCTAAAGCAATTAAGGTTAGGAGCAAAGATAAAATGATAG
The DNA here is from genome assembly GCA_043718845.1 of Cytophagales bacterium. Taxonomy (GTDB): domain Bacteria; phylum Bacteroidota; class Bacteroidia; order Cytophagales; family Cytophagaceae; genus JANYCO01. The sequence continues at coordinate 2,573 of JAYSUZ010000146.1, read as the reverse complement.
AATATGCAAAGAAATTAGGATATAGACTGTAATGGGAAATGAAAGAGGGGATATTAATTTATCTTACATAGTTACTACTTATAATAAAATTAGTTATTTGAAAGTAGTTATAGAGGATCTAATTGCATCATTAGAGCACGATGAAGAGATTGTTGTTTTTGACGGTGGTTCTAAAGATGGTACTGCTGATTTTTTGAATGATTTATATTTAAAAAATAAGATTCAATTCTTTCAATCAGAGAACGATTTAGGAGAAGCCCATGGGTATAATAAGGGCATTTTAAAATCAAAAGGTAAAATATTGAAAATCATTACAGATGACGACTGTTTTAATTATGCAATTATAAAAGAAGTCAAAAAATACATGTTAAAAAATGAGGAGGTAGATGTTGTTGGGTTTAATGGGTTGAGTTTTAATTTAAATATGCAAAATCCTGAATTAGAAGCAATAAACTATAATCTGAACTATAGTTTATGGCAGTCTGAAAAAAAGCCTTTTTTTTATTGTGGTCTTGGATTGATGTTTAGGAGAACTGCAATACCAATTATAGGACTTCTAAATACGTCATTTAAAATGGTAGATTTTGATTACACGTTAAAAATCACATCTTCCAATATTAATTTACAATGGTGTCTCTCGCCTTGTTTTGTTGCCATCCAAAACCCTGACAGTAATAGTACTAAATTGTCAAAAATCATGTATAATGAAAGAAAACGGGCTGAATACTACTATCAAGTAAACGGTAAATCACCATTAGTGATTTTTAAAATATATATTGTAAATAACATAATACCACTTTTTTTGGCTTTGAAAAATAAGCGCAAATTGCCGGAACATGTTTTTGAAAATATTTATAAAAATGTAAAAGCAGAATTGAATAAAAACGTTAGTTTTATTATAATATCATGAGAATGTTAATATTGTCGTATTTTTAAAATTATTTGAATACGATAATATTATGGTAAATGTGTTATGAATTTAAGAGGCATGGGTATGTTAAGATTTATTTTAGCCATGACTGCCGTTCTCGCTCATTTAGGTTCAATTTTCGGACTAAATTGTACTAGAAAAGAGTATTGTAAATGTTTCTTTACGCATAATATATTTTTGTCAGTATTTAAAACTAATTTCGAATTAATGAACGACTAACTAACTAATAATGGCTAAATAGATAGTTATTAAAGTGGGTTTTGAAACTAATATAAAAAAAGAGGTATGGGTACATTAAGATTTATTTTAGCTATAAGTGTAGTTCTCGCTCATTCAAGTTCGATTTTAGGACTTAGCCTTGTTGGAGGTCAAATAGCAGTTCAAGCGTTTTATATTATTTCAGGGTTTTATATGTCATTAGTCCTTAATGAAAAATACATAGGAGTAAATAATTCGTATAAGTTGTTTATTACAAATAGGCTGCTGAGACTATATCCGATTTATTGGGTAGTTTTTTTATTGACTGTTTCATATTCAATTGCTATTTGTATTTATTCGAAAGGTGTTTATGCAGGAGGGCTAACTATATATATAGATTATTGGGATTCTATGAATATTGGTAGTTTTATTTTTTTGTTATTTACTAATCTATTTTTATTCTTGCAGGATACCGTTATGTTTTTAGGATTAGAGACATCCACAGGGTATTTGTACTTTACCTCAAATTTTCAAGAAACAAGTCCGCCGTTGTATAAATTCTTAATCTGTCCTCAGGCATGGACTATAGGTATTGAAATAGCTTTTTATTTAATCGCACCATTTATAGTAAGAAGGAAACTCAAGACTATTATTGTTTTTATAATGATGTCCTTGCTCGTGCGATTTTTTCTATACCAATATAGTTTAGAAAAGGACCCATGGTCATATCGCTTTTTTCCGACCGAACTAGCTTTCTTTTTGCTTGGAATAGTTTCTTATCATATATACATAAACCTACGCAAAATTGAAATCGAGTCTTTCTATTTGAAAATAATTTGGAGTGCCATCTTGATTTTTACTTTTTTTTATGATTCACTTTCGATACCAGGGAAAGGCTATATTTATTTATTTGCATTTTCGATTTGCTTACCTTTTGTATTTATTCTAACAAAAAACTGGAAGGAAGATTCTTATATAGGTGAGTTGTCTTACCCTATTTATATATCGCATATTTTTGTATTAACATTTATGGCTATTGTGAAAGTTCCTTTTTTGGGAGGAACAGGTTTATACTTAATAATGACTGTTTTATTTTCCATAGTGTTAAATGAATTAGTGGCTAAAAAAGTTGAAAAAATTAGGCAAAAAAGAATTATTAGAGCTAGCTAATTGGTGGGAATTTCTGTAAGAATGACCATCATAGAAATTGAAGTGAGAAAATTAATAAATAAAATTACCAAAAAACACGTAAATTTGAATCTGTAACTACTGTTCCTTTTCGGACTAAATTGTACTAGAAAATAGTATTGTAAATGTTTCTTTAATCATAATATATTTTTGCCAGTATTTAAAACTAATTTCGAATTAATGAACATACTCTTCTACTTTCCCTCCAATAAGCGCACAATCGCTATTGAAACTGCTATTTTAGCACTTCAAAACG
>JAYSUZ010000145.1:0-8828 GCA_043718845.1 Cytophagales bacterium | reverse complement strand
TTAAGTAACTCCTTCTCTTGTTTCTTTCGAAGCGCTTCCGCCTCTTTTGCTTTTCTATTTTCTTCTTTCGCTACCGCTACCCGTTGTTTTTCTGCACTCGATGTTGCTTTGAAGTTATATTGATATTTAACACCTACCGAAGCATTGCTACTGTTTGAAGTATAAGACCCCTGAGGAACCTGGTTTATCACTACATCGCGTGTAATTACCCCGTTCAGCGTTTCATTTAGACCTACATTTAAAGCGCCGTAAAAAATCAAGGAAGATTTCTCGCCTACCTTAAAAGAAACTCCCGCCTCTGGCATAAGTCCGATACCAACACCTGAAGCCACTCCTGCTTGGGTAGTAAGGTTTACAGGACCAAGTAAGGTGTAATTAACAGTAGAGGCAATACTTGAGGATGCAGTATTGTAAAAATCAAAATTCAATCCCAATCCTCCGTATAAATCCGTTTTGTCGTTCAGCGGAAAAAATCGTTTTCCACCTAAGCTAAGTGCAATGGAAGAGGTGCTCTGTTTTACAGAGAGTTTTTCTTGTCCTCCTGAGAAGTATTCAGTATTAGGGTCGTTGAATTTTAACGTTTGCGAATGATAAGACATTCCTAATGTACTCGCCCAATTTCCAAAGCGGTATTCGGCATATCCTCCCAGCTTGAAATTTGAAAGAAAATCATTTCTATAAAGTTTGTCGTGGTTGAATTCCAACTGTTCAGACTTACTTGCGGTATGCCCAACTGCGCCATCCACTCCTATACTTAATTGTGCTAAACCAGAGGATAACATCAACACCACTAAAGCCGCCGTGACTATTATTTTTCTTGTCATACTAAAATTAATAAGCTCCTTTTGGACGGTTTAAAATAAGACTCAAGGTGTTGCTATCCTTGCCATTACTGCCTTTCCCTTTTATTTCCATTTTTGCAGAAACCGTAGCTTCCTGACCAAACCGCAAACAAACGCCTAACCTAAATTGATCTCTTAGCATATAGGACGTTTGGTCAAAGGAAATTTCGTTATCAGAGATCAGACCGGCTGAATTATAAAAATTTACCGTAATTGTAAACGGAGAGTTCTCATCAAGACATGCGCCAAACTTATCTATCAATACATAAAAGACGCTTGATTGAGATCCACTACTTAGCGTACAATCGTTCAAACTATACCAATCTAAACGAGGATTAGCAATAACAGGAACGCAAGCGGTGGCGTCTACTTCCGATACAATTTCATTTCTACAAGAATTTAGTAAAAGCGTTAGAAATAATAAGACAGCTATTAACCTTAGATTTTTGATCATCGGTATCGTTTAAGTATAAAGGTTTACAAATCAGTGCTCAAAGCTAAAAAGCTTTTTTACGAATCCAAAAGGAATACTAAATTATATATATAAAATCATCGCTTAAGAGGCTCGCTATCATCATATTTTATTTGCAATATATTGATAATAAACAAGGTATAACTATTTAAAATAAATATTTTTTAATAGTTATACATTAAAATTTAAACTATCAAATAGCGATAATAATTATAATATAATGAATCAAGCCCATTTATCCGTTCATTAACCTAAAAAACCACTGTAATTTAAACGAAGTGCCTCTACTTAAAGCCATATACCACAAAGATAAATGATTTACGGGCATTTTTTTTCATCCAACTACTTTAGTATCATTACGTATAAGTTTGTATAGGCAAGATAAGCAATGGATATAATTTAAAGAAATCAGTATATATGAAAAAAATTGAAGCAATAATCAGAACCTCTAAATTTTATGAAGTAAAAGACGCCTTACACAATGTAGGTATAGATTTTTTTACATTTGTGGATGTAAAAGGCGTTGGAAATCAACGAAGCGAAAAAGTAAGTTACCGTGGCGCTGAGTATGACCTTGGATCCATAGCCCGTACAAAATTAGAAATAGTAGTATCTACGGAGGCTTTTCTAAAATCAGCAATAGACGCTATCCTTCAAGTAGGGAGCACTGGCGAAATTGGTGATGGCAAAATTTTTATCAGCAATGTGGAGCAAGCATACAGAATCAGAGATGGTAAAAAAGACATTTCTGCTATTGATGTTCCTTTAGAGCACCATAGCAATTAGCAATACTTCTCAATAAGGTAAAAAGAAGGGGACACTATAAATGCCCCCTTCTTTTTACCTTATTCCTTATCTGTATTTTTATCCAAATCTAAACCAAAACGTTTTAGCATCTTTTTCTCAAATGCCCAGAAAAACTTATGCTGACCTAGCAAAGTCCCTATCAATACAAGTAAAATCTGATACGTAGGAAATAAAATAAGTATCCTAAAGAGCCAATAAAGCAACAGCCCTAATTCTTTGGTTATCCCCAACGCTGTCAATAATGGGGCGGTTGCAAATGCCGAAGCCGATCCCGTAATTGCAAATACAATACAGATAACTACTAGTTGCCAGTTGCTTGTAACTTGCCATCTCAATTTCAATTTTTCGAAAAAATTCATATCCTTTTTTTAATATTTATTAACTTTCGCGCTGAGCGAGTTTATTTGCAAAATCTTTAAGCACTCCTTTTTTATACAACGGAGCATCTATTTTATTAAGTTTCGCAAACGCTAAATCAAAATATTCATTTATTTTCAATTCCGTAAACGTCTTAATTTCCAATTTCGAATAAATCTCCGTCACCTCTTTTACTTTAGACAGTGCATCGATTGTTTTGGATTCCAGCAATTCTTTCAACCGTTTTGCATCCGCTCCTTTTGCCTTTTGCAGCGCTGTAATAAGTAGATAGGTCTTCTTATTGGCAATGATATCTCCACCTACCGTTTTACCAAACTTGCTCATATCTCCATATACATCCAGCAGGTCGTCCATCAACTGGAAGCCTATTCCCATATTTATGCCAAACTCCCGAAGCAATAGCAGATTTTTTTCGTCCGTTCCAGCTACCAAGCCTCCTAGTTCTAGAGAGAAGCCAAGAAGTACAGCCGTTTTCATACGAATCATTTCAAGATATTCCTCCACAGAGACTTTATCCAGTTTTTCGAAATCCATATCGTACTGCTGCCCTTCACATATTTCCGTTGCTGTCTTACTGAAGAGTTCTAGCGCTTTTCTAAGTATCGAATCGTCTACCGTCATCATAAGTTCGGTAGATTTAATTTGCATTACATCGCCGGCTAGGATAGCTACATTCGTACTCCATTTTTCATGAACGGTGGCGTTGCTCCTTCTAAGTGGCGCATTGTCCATGATATCGTCGTGCACAAGAGTGTAATTATGAAACACCTCAATAGCAATGGCGGGCTTCATGATTTTTTCATGGTCGTCGGAGAAAAGGCTATGGGAAATCAATGCCAACAAAGGCCTCATCCGTTTTCCACCAAGACCCATGATATAATAAATAGGGTCGTATAATTCGGCTGGCGCTTTACCAAAATCTAGCGCTTCGATTTCTTTCTCAATTAATTTTAATGCTCTGTCTATTGTTAGTATCATAACAAACTTATTCCGCTATCTTTTTAATAGTTATTAATTCTAAATCAATGGTTCTTCTCGCCAAATCGGTTTTCTTCACCTTTACCTGAACCGTATCGCCCAGTGTATAATGTTTCTTTTGTTTTTTTCCTACAATACGGAAATTATCTAAATCTACTTCATAGAAATCGTCTGTCAACTCGCTCAAACGCACCATTCCTTCGCATTTCGTTTCTACAATTTCTACAAACATGCCGGACTCAATCATTCCAGAGATAATACCATCAAATACTTTATCGCTCATGCTCTGCATAAACTCTACTTGTTTGTATTTTATAGAAGCACGTTCTGCATCTGCAGCCATCTTTTCTCTTTCCGAGGAATGTACACATTTCTCTTCGATAGCATGTTTATCTTCTGACTTTCCACCTTCTATATAATGCGCTAGTAAACGGTGCACCATCATATCAGGATAGCGGCGAATAGGAGACGTAAAATGAGTGTAATGTTCGAATGCTAATCCAAAGTGCATATCCGCTTCGGTAGTGTATTTCGCTTTCGCCATACATCGAATAGCCAAGCCTTGCAGCACATTTTGTTCTGGTTTACCTTCTACCTCTTCTGTCAATTTGTTTAAAGCGCCGGCAATAGCCGCTTCGTCTTGCATTATTAATTTATGTCCAAACCGTGCCGCAAAAGTAGCCAACGATCTTAATTTATCAGGGTTAGGCTGGTCGTGTGTACGGTAGACCATTGTATTTTTATCCTCCCCTTTCTTCATTTTATACACATACTCTGCTACCTTTTTATTGGCAAGCAACATGAAATCTTCTACCAGTTTATGTGCGTCTTTTCGAATCTTAGGATAAACACCAAGTGGCTTGCCATTTTCGTCCAGTTTGAATTTTATTTCTATTGTTTCAAAACTTATAGAGCCGTTTTTGAATCGTTCTTTACGCAAGATTTTTGCTAAACGATCGAGCAGCAATACTTCTTCTTTAAAATCTCCAACCTGTGTTTCGAGTACTTCTTGTACTTCCTCATACGAAAACCTACGAATAGAATGAATGATTGTTCTGCCAAACCATTGGTTCATTATTTTTCCACCTTCGGTCATTTCAAAAACAGCAGAGAAGGTAAGTTTGTCCTCGTTTGGACGTAGTGAACAAAGCCCATTGGAAAGTTTTTCGGGAAGCATCGGCACTACTCTATCTACCAAGTATACAGACGTAGCGCGAAGGTATGCTTCTTTTTCCAAGAGTGTACCCGGACGGACATAATGACTTACATCTGCTATGTGCACGCCTATTTCATAATTTCCGTTAGGCAGTTTTTGAACCGAAATAGCATCGTCAAAATCTTTTGCGTCGACAGGGTCAATCGTAAACGTAGTGATATTTCTAAAATCCCTACGTTTGCTAATTTCTGCACTGGCAATCTCTTCGCTTATCTCGTTTGCCGCCTTGTCTATTGTTTCTGGGAAGGTAAAAGGCAAACCGAACTCTGCCATGATTGCATGCATTTCTGTATTGTTATCACCTGCATTGCCCAATACTTCCTTGATTCTTCCTATTGGATTTTGATCGCCACTCGGCCAGCGCGTCACTTCGGCTATTACTTTCTGTTTATGTTGCGCTTCATTTATTTCATCGCCAGGTATAAAAATATCAAAATGTATTTTTTTATTGTCGGGGATCACGAAAGCGAATTTGGGAGAGATTTCAATAGTACCCACAAACTCAGTCCTCTTCCTTTCTATGACTTCAATAATTTTACCATCTTGGTGTTTTTCCTTTTTGAATTTCCCTGAAGATTCAAATGCTTGAGCTTTTACGATGTCGCCATCGATAGCGCCATTCATAAACCGTGCATCAATCCAAATGTCTCCTTCTGGAGTAGGAATCTGGGGAATCACATACGCAAATCGAGTACTTACGTGGTCTACTCTGCCGAGCACAAAATTTGTTTCGCCCGAGGTGTTGTTTTTATAAAGTCCATTTTTTAGATGCACCACCTTGCCCTGTTTTAGAAGCACATTAAGCTCTTGTTCCAAACTGGCTTGTGTGTCTTTCCTTTTGAGACCTAATTTCTTCACTAAGTCTTTTATAGAGTAAGCATTTTTTCTGCTGTTGTTAAAAAACGCAATAATTTTGTCGCGTAAAAAATCTGTATTTTTTGAGGGGGTATTGTTTTTCATGAATTAGTTTCTAAAATTGTTTTTGTTCCTAGTGAACTGTGCGCGTCTTATGTCTTCGAGATCTCCTTTAGGGATAGCACTGATCAATCGTTGTGTATACTCAGACGTGGGATTATTATAAATATCCTCGGCATAACCGAGTTCTTCTATTTTCCCTTTATTCATTACAATAATCCTGTCTGACATAAATTTCACCACCGAAAGGTCGTGTGAAATAAAAATGTAGGTAAAGTTAAATTCTTCTTTAAGTTTGTTTAATAAATTTAATACTTGAGCTTGAACGGAAACATCGAGTGCGGAGACGGATTCATCGCAAATGATAAATTTAGGGTTCAAAGCCAATGCCCTAGCAATACACACTCGTTGTCGTTGTCCTCCAGAAAACTCATGTGGATAGCGTTCAAAATGCCTTTTGGAAAGGTTTACTTTTTCCAAAAGTTCGATGGTGTGTTTTTTGCGTAGAAAATCCGATTCGTAGATATGATTTACTCTCATTGGCTCTACGATTGCTTCGCCTATGGTCATTCTGGGATTTAAGGAAGAATAAGGATCTTGAAAGATAATCTGAATATCTTTTCGTAGTTTCCTTAAATCATCTTTATGAATATGGGTGATATCTTTTCCTTCGAATACGATACTTCCCGCAGACGGCTCTACTAATCGAAGAATAGCTCTACCGAGTGTAGTCTTCCCACAGCCCGACTCTCCTACCAGCCCTATCGTTTCGCCAGGATAAACATTAAAGCTAACATCGTCTACTGCTTTTACAAAATCTTTTGCCTTTCCAAACAAGCCTCTATTTATTGGGAAATGCATTTTTAAATTTTTTATCTCCAGTTGCGGTGGCTGCGAAGCGAGAAAGGCGTTTCGCTCATTTACCTCGTCTTCATCGGTAAAGTTGATAAGTATAGCTTCGCCGACGGAAGAATATTTCTGCTCTTTCTCAGAAAAATTTCCATCATCGTCTATACTCATAAAATCGGAAACGACGGGCAAAATTTTCAACTTGATATCCAGCCTTGGCCTGCAGGCCAGTAAACTCTTAGTATACGGGTGCTGAGGATTTGAAAATATATCCCAAACAGGGCCTTGTTCTACTATTTTGCCATGGTACATTACGGCGATAGTGTCCGCTATTTCTGCTACCACGCCTAGATCGTGGGTAATAAAAATAATGGACATATCGTTCTCGTCGCGCAAGTGGCGCATGAGGTCCAGTATTTTTGCTTGTACGGTTACGTCAAGCGCGGTTGTAGGTTCATCGGCTATAAGCAGTGATGGATTGCAACTCATCGCCATTGCAATCATCACTCTTTGTTTTTGACCGCCCGAAATTTCGTGTGGGTAGGCGTTAAATATATCTTCTGGGCGAGGCAGCTCTACCTTCTTGAACAACTCTATGGTAAGCTTTTTTGCTTCTGCATAATTTGCTTTTTTATGAAGCAATATCGTCTCCATCAACTGGTCTCCGCAGGTATACACAGGATTTAACGATGTCATCGGCTCTTGAAAGATCATCGCTATTTCATTGCCTCTTTCAAATTGCATTTCCTTTTCGGAAAGCGTAGCCAAATCGATAATACCTCTGCTTGGAGAATTAAAAAGAATGCTCCCTCCTGTTATTTGCCCTGGAGGATTGGGTATTAATTTCATAATAGACAACGCCGTCACCGACTTGCCAGAACCTGATTCGCCTACAATTCCAATAGTCTCTCCTCTTTTTATTTTGAAACTAATATCCTCTACCGCCGTCACTTCAGCCCCCTCGGTTTTAAATACTGTCTTGAGGTTTTTTACCTCCAGCAGGAAATCATTGTCGCTATTTATATTCGTATCTTTCAATCACTATCGGCTTAACTACCAAAAATAATAAAAAAAACGAGGTTTGAACCCTTTAGTGTCATAATTTTATACGAACTAATGCTTGTTTTTTTACAGCTAAATTTTAACAATATTACCTCTTTCTATAAGTGGCTTATTATGAAGCTTTAAATACAACTGGGCGGTTGCGATTACGTCTTCCGTACAATAATTGGCAATGCGCTCTATTCCCTTTTGAAAGTAGTAAACCTCGTTCACTTGGCTTCCATCCATATCGCTTTTGCTTCCCGGAATATCAAATAGAGCGGTAAGCAAATCCAATGAAGTATAGTTTTTTCGATCGCCAAATTTCCACATATCCAGCGTATCGAGGTGTTCTACTTCCCACGATTTTTTGCCCGACAAATTCAATGGTTTAGGAATATCCAAGGCGTTAATCAACATTCGTCTGCATAAATAAGGATAGTCGAACTCCTTGCCGTTATGGGCACAGAAAATAAGTTTCCGATTTTTGTATTTCGTTTCTATCAAATGCTTGAATTCTTCCAAAACCTTTTTTTCATTATTCCCATGAAAACATTTCACCTTAAATTTCACCGCCTTCTTTTCATCTACAAAGAAAAACCCTACGCCAATAGCGATGACCTTTCCAAATTCGGCATAGATTCCTGCTCGTGAGAAATAAGTATCGGACAGCGATTTTTCAGGATTCATAAGCGAAACCTTATGAATCCAAGCCTTTTTCAGGCGGTCGTTCATTTCGTTATACGACTCAAACTGTGAAACCGTTTCGATATCGATAAATAAAATATTTTTAAGAGGGACAAAAAAATTAGACATAAGCAAATAAGAATTAAGTAGGTAAAATAGAAAATAGTTAAAAGTAAGAACAAAAAAAACAAAACGTAGGACGTAATTTCAATAAGTCCTACGTTAATTAAGTATGTAAAACGCCCTCCATATTTAGCTGAGGGATAAAAATAAGATTGGACTCAACAATAGTATCGGGCACAAAAATAAATTTTTTATCGTACACCTGATTGTCCACAAAATAGCTTACCCAATATTCATTGTTCAGATGAAAAATAGTAGGATCGATAGGCTCTATAAGTGCATAATCTCCAGCGGCCACTGCGGGAATATGGTGCCGTAAAGTAGAGGTCTCTTGTTTCTCTCCTGTTTTATCAAAGCCGTATCCTTTTGTACGCACAAACACGTTATCGATTGCGAATTTATTTCTATTGATTAAAAAAACTTTCCAAAGTGCCACTTCGGTCGATTCTATATATCGGCTTATCGCTATACAAACGCCTTCTACAGGCAAAAATGGTATGTCTTTTTTCATTGTATGTTA
>JAYSUZ010000144.1:0-3916 GCA_043718845.1 Cytophagales bacterium | reverse complement strand
TATATAATGTTCTTTGTAGAGTTTATTGGCTACCCAAGCCACTATTTTATTGGGTACAGTTTCATTAATAAATACTACGCCACGCCTTAATTCATTACCTACTTTGCGCACAACATAGAAACGAAGATTCACTTCTTCAAAAGTTCCCATGAAAGGTATCGGTACAGTAAAAATAGAACTTTCTTTAAATAAAAATCCAACCAAACTCACATATGCTTTTCCATGGAAATAGTCGAGTTCAACACCTTTGGGCAAATAAGGTATTAAATAAGAAGGCTCTATTTCATAATTTGCCATTATTAAGTGTTGCCATTTGGCTTTTAGAAAGGTGTTCATAATAAACTTGTTTGATTATTCGTTGGTTTCTTTTTGGTTGAATAGGAGGTTTTATTATTGTTTACGTGTTTTGCCAAAATACGTTTCCCTTCTTTTTTCACCTCGTCATTTTTTCTGAAGCTCCATACAATAGCGCTGGCGGTTTTTCTTGTTTCTTCTACATCGACAATAGGAGCGGGGTAGTGTTTTCCAATTTCACATTGGTACAACTGTTGTTCAATTAAACTAAGTTTATGCGGTTCATGAATTTGGCTGGGAGGGATATTGCGAAGCTCGGGAATCCATTGTTTTATAAATAGTCCATCAGGGTCATGGTCTTCTGAGTTTTTTATTGGATTATATATTCTAATGGTGTTAATACCCGTTGTACCGCTTTGCATTTGCAATTGTGGGTAATGAATACCTGGTTCGTAATCTAGAAATTGTCGGGCCAAAAAATGCAACGAACGCCAATCTTGCCAAAGGTTAAATACAAAAAAGGAAACTACCATAGCGCGCATTCTAAAGTTGATGTAGCCGTTTGCTGACAAACAGCGCATGCAAGCATCTACAATTGGAATTCCTGTTTGGCCTGTTTGCCATGCCGTTATATAGGCTTCATTTTTTGGTTTTATTAAGGAGTTATAAGCGCTGTTTATATTTTCAAATTCATAGCGGCATTCGTCCTCAAATTTTTGAATAAAATGGCAATGCCAATGGAGTCGAGAAATAAAGTTTAACAGCGCCCTTTTATTGGCCGAGCTTTTGTAATGTTGCATGGTGAATTGATAAACCATGCGCATACTAATGTTGCCATATGTTAAGTAGGGAGATATACGACTACAGCCAGTCCTGCTCAATAAAGGTTTACTAATGTGTTTGCTGTAATTGACATGACGTTCTTTTATGAAATTCTCTAAGTACCGCCAAGCCCAATATTCACCACCTTCTTGAAAATTTTTATTTCGATTAGTAATTTCTATAGCTAACGATTCTCCTTTTAGCTGGTTATAAATAGTAGTATCCAATTGAATTATAGTCCAATTTTGCTCTTCTACAAATGTTGGTTTGCTCTTCATTTTTGCCTCCCAAAGTTTCCCCCAGTCCTTTCTTGTTTTCAATTTTCGAACGACTCCATTTGTTTGGTATTCCTTCCAAACTATGTCATGGCTTGTAAATAAACGTTTCATGGCTTTGTCTCGCTCATAGGTTAATCCATTGCCAATTTCTTCGGAAGAGAATATATTCTTTATGGAATAATTATGAACGATTGTTTCAAAAACATTTTTCGCTTCATTATGGAAAATGAAAATCTCCCCATTAAGATTTTTTAATTTTTCATTCATTTCTTTTAGCGATTCAAAAACAAAGCGCCAATGCCTTATGTCGCTGTCGTCATGATTCATCACCGAAGGTTCGAAAATATAAACCAACAACAGAGGAAGCTTGGATTGTTGAGCAAAATAGAGTGGTTCATGGTCCGTAAACCTTAAATCACGTTTAAACCAAACTATATTTATTTCTTGCTTTTGCATGAAGTTTATAGGGGTTTTTTTGTAGTTATTCTGGTTTAGCGTAGGCTAATCGGGATAGCAAATTAGTAGTATGGTAACTGTCTAATCCTGAAAGTGCAATAGTCTCAGCCTTTTCAATATCAATGGATCCATCTATTAATAAACAGTTTTCCGGAATAAATACCTCAATCACTTTTCCGATGATTAAAATAGTGCCATTTATTTTCAGTTCGTGTTTTTCTATGAATTCTAATCCATATTTAAGATGGCTTTCTTTTACATAAGGGGCTTGAAGGAGTTCGCCATATTCAGGAGTCAATCCAGTAGCATCAAATTCGGAACTATTTTTTGGGTAACGAGCAGAAGTTTGGTGTGCTTTTTTATAAATTGCTTTGTTAATATGGTTGATAGTGAAACAGTTTGTTTCCATAATATTTTCCAAGGTATGTCTTCTAGTAGAATCTGGCCTGTTGATAAAGCCTATCAACGCAGGATTTGATCCTAAATGAACAATAGAACTAAAGATGGCGAGGTTGGTATTTTTTTTAGTATCTATAGTGCCAATTAAAGAAGCACTTTTAAAGCCACTAAGTGAATTTATAAAAGCAGCTCTGGTAAAAATTTCCATCTGCAAAATAGCATTACTTGAAAAGTGAATTTTTTTCATCTAAATATAATTAATCGTTTTTTTAACAAAAGAAAAGTATGAATAGTTCTTTTAGTCCTCAATTAAATATATAAACGGGTTGGGTAATCTTGGAGCAATACTCCTTTGCTATAGAATCCAATATGTTGGCTATTTTCCAATATGTTCACTTACCTTGTCATAATATAATAAAATAGGACTAATGAAAACTAAATGAAACTTTTGTCCTACTATTTGCGTAAAATATGTATATTTAGAATGGACAACATTCTTTGATGTAAATCTTTATAATTAAAGAATATTTTGGGCGAAATTAAGTTTTATAGTTTTTTTATTGGGTAACTATTGTTCTCTTAACTGAAATTTAAGTGGTAGGATTGCGCCCTCTAGGAGCATCGCCCTCTAGGAGCACACTGTCGGAATGTAGGAACTTTACAGCCTCTGCAGAACCTTTCACTTTGGACGCACTGCGCTCTAACATTTCAACTTCGAATGCAGTTAATACACGTTGCCTAATTCCAGCTTCTCTCCATTTAGATAAAGGCTTACACCCTTTTGCAATCCCTCTAGCCAAAGCCAACGCATCAAGAATTGCCTGATTTGCACCTTGTCCTTTGAATGGACTCATAGGATGAGCAGCATCTCCGATTAGCGTCACATTTCCCCAATTTCCCATTAATGCTGAGGTAAGCAGTTCTCGGTCGTACACGGGATAGCCTGAAACTTGATCCTCCTTAGTCGCTGCCAAAATTTGGGGAATGGGATTGTGCCATGGTGTTCTACGGCACGCCTCTTCTTTGAGTGCTTTAGCGCCTTTAGTACTCAATGCCATCGCTTCATTTTCTAGCATTGGGAAACTAAGTTGCCACATTACCGAGGTTGAGGTATAAGGCATCACATAAATTCTTTCATTGCCATTGGCCGTTTGAAATACCGTGGCGGAGTCAAGCAAAGGACTTTCAAGGTCTTCAATTGATTCTAAAGGACAAATACCCAATATCACAATACATCCTAAGTAACGTAATGAACTACTATTGTCTCCTATTAGCAACTTTCGCACCGCACTTCGGATACCATCAGCGCCCACTACTAGGTCTGCCTTGAAGCGCTTGTACTCCCCGCCCACAAGAAAGGTAAGGTCTGCTCCCTCATTTTCTTCACCCTGCTTAAAATCTACGAGTTGATGTCCCCACTGCACAGCATCAATTCCTCCGAGAAGCTCAAGCTGAGCTAGGCGCAAAGACTGCCTTGCTATATGTACGTTTGTACGCTTAGGTGGCGATTTCGGATATAAATTGATATGCTTTCTCATGCCCCATTCGCCAATCATTTTTCCTTCTGTTGTATGCACCACATGTCTTGTTGAATTCACTCCTTCTTTTAAGGAAAAAAGTCCCAATCCCTCTATAGCTTTACTAGCTTGTTGCAACGTTAGGCCATA
>JAYSUZ010000143.1:0-1781 GCA_043718845.1 Cytophagales bacterium | reverse complement strand
ACACAGACTCGTATACAGAGTAGAAGAAACATCCCTAAAAATAATAGGGTGTAAATATCATTACTAAGGATTAGGAGGCCTTGCTTCTCACAAACAACAGGGGAAATTTCTATTTTACTATAAAGTCACAGTAAAATCTTAATCCAGTAGCAGATAAAGTATCATCTTTATCTGTATTGTGAATAAATATTATAGGAACTTCAATTTCTCCTTTTTGAATAGGTTTGATAGAATATTGATATTCATAAGTTTTATTGTTTTTAGGTAATGATACAATAGTGTCAAATACTTTTCCATTATTTTCTTTCCCTATAATGACTCTTAAGTCGCCTTTTAAAGGAAATCCAAATTTAATTTTTATGATACAAGTCTCTCCTAATTTTATCGTATCTTTATTCGTTTCTATAATTGGAATTATTGTTTCTAGTGTTTTTTGACCATTTATACTGTCAAATTTTGAAAAATACGTTACTAAACCATCATTATTACTTAACCTTCTTTCCAATATTTTTCCTGTATGAGAAAAAAATTCAAAAAACACTTCTTTATCATTAGAGTAAATTGCATTTATATTTAAAACTTTATTTGGGTAATACTCTAAAAATTTTCCATTTAACTTCCCATCCTTGTAATTTATAACATTTAAAATACCACCATTTTTATAGAACTGTAATTGACACCCTTCCAGTATTTTTTTTTTGAATCTTTGAATACTTTTGACGGGATCATTCTGGTAGTATTCATAATAATTACTATCAGAATTTATAATCTCGTATCTTATTTTTCCATTTGGATAGTATGATACAACCTTATCATTCTCACAACTTAATATCAAAAGAAATACTAAAAAAAATATTGAAATTAATTTCCTCCCTTTACTTAGATTTAGGCACATCTTTCTCAAATTTTTTACCATTGATAGTTCCTGTTTTAAATATTCTTTTTACTTGAAACGTTTTTGAATCGTGTTCTACACCTCCACCAGTCCATATAGTATCTGTTTTGACATTTTCATTTTTTTTTGATGTTGTTTTAGCATCAACTTTGGTATCAGTTACAACAGGATTTATCTTAGTTTTTCCTTTAGCTACACCATTATCTTCGTATCCAGAACTTAGTTCGTTAGCTTCTGTATTACTAATTCCAGAACTGTTAGGGTCGTTCACTGGTTTCTCTTTTCCTTTTGTCTTTTCAAGACCCGCATCTAATTTCCTTCCAAAATTAATAATTACCTTCACCCATCCTATATCTGAAAACCAAGCATCATCCGAAGAAGAAGGAATTACATCTATATGTTTACCCTCTATACTTTTTGGAATAGATTTTACATTTCTATCCGTTGGATTTTTTAAAACAGGTACGTTAATATGTATATCTGGCTTAGCTTTTTCTAATCCATCGAGATCAATATTTTCAATTGGACTATCACTCGCAAACTGATAAGGAGTCAATTCCGGATATTCGCTAGTTATCGGATCCACACTAAAGAACCTCGAGAGCTTCGGATTATACATCCGCATCCCGTAATCCTGCCAGCCATCTTCAGGGTCATTCTCTTTGCCGTTAAACCCATAACGGTAAGCCTCCACACCACTAAACGAACTCCTCATCTTCGTCATACCGCCTAGTAAATAAGCCTTCTCCGAAACGGCTGTATAATAATCGGTAAAATTAGTTGCGTATATGTTATTGCTACTCATGATTTTGCTTACAACACCTTCACCGATTTGCTTCCGTCTACTTTATATTCTACCACTACTTTCCCATTGCCATCTTTTAAA
>JAYSUZ010000142.1:0-8848 GCA_043718845.1 Cytophagales bacterium | reverse complement strand
TTAATGTTTCGGTATACAAATTACAACTCACTTTTAGTAAATAGCACGCTGGAGATAACTCTTGTCCAATTGCGATTGTTTCAGAAGGGGCTTGGATGTATTTTCTGGAAATTTCTCTTCCTATCATATCGTAAATAGAATAATAGAGATACTGCATTTCTTTTGGAACGACAAGAACGGTTTGCTCTTCAAACATTGGAGCAAGAACTATTGCTTTTTGCATTTCGTTGTGTACAACTTTTAGTTCGCCGTTTTGTTTGCTGCCGTCTAGGTCTACACTTACTAATTTATAATAAACCGTTCCTTCAGTTTTTTCGGTGTCCTGAAAGTGGTACGTCATCAATGTCTTATTATTACCTGAAGCGGTAACCGTTCCTATGGTATAGAATGTAATGCCGTCTTTGGATTTCAAAATTTCAAAATGACTGCTATTTTGTTCGTCAGCACTTGTCCATTGTAGCAGTGTTCCTTGAGATGCTACTTGTGCTGTAAAATCAATTAATTCTACCGGCGTTGGGCAGTTTATAGTTACGGTGGTTGATAAGGTCGTATAGCCTACACAAGGGTCTGGAATTGAGACACTATAAGTGGTAGTGACTGCAGGACTTAGGGTAACGGAAGAACTATAGATAGAAGGACTAATAGTAGCATTTGTTCCATTGTTGGTAGACCATAGATATTTTGGTAGACCAAAGACTTGAAATTCCCAAATAGAGTAGCCATAACCAATAAGCCTAGCGGTGCCATACATTCTTACATACCGTACATTTGTGGCACTGAAAATTATTTTATCTTTGGTTGTAGCAGCATTCGGAATCGTTTGAGGAGTAGAACAGCAAGACGCCGCATCTGTTGTTGAAAATTGAGTAGTCCACGCTATCGCATCCGTCGATGTTTGAATTAGGTAGTCTTTAGCACGCGCAGCTTCCCAATATATGACAACACTATCAAGGTCTGAAGGCGATTGTAAATCTACATAAATCCATTGTGGATCCACATCATGAATACTTTCCCATCGGTCGTATATGTTGCCGTTTACAGCCTCTGTAATATTTCCACCCCCATTTGAGCTACTAGAAGCGAGAACAGGATTATTAAGGGCAAGATTAGTGCCTCTAAGAGAAGTAAGGGAAGGAAGTATGACAGGTACAGAACCTGTGCATATTGTAGTGTCGCCAATGACGTGTGTAGAAAGGGTGTTGTTGATACTTATTTGCTGAATATTACTTTTGCCTCCAGTAGTACAGGTGAATCCCCAATATACATATTGCCCTCCAGGGAAAACATTGGCTTTGATGTCGTAAATAATATTAACTCGTAAAGATCCATTGAAATAGACTTTAAGAGTTTTTGTGGTTGCGTTATAGTTTATTTGGAAATTATACCAAACCCCTGTTTTTACATTAGAGAGTATCGGATCCATTTGAACAGGAGGCGTAATTGTATTTGCAGTTCCATCATGCACTACATAGCCATTTTTTTCAACCGCTATATGGTCAAATGTAGGGTCGAAATTTGCTTCGACGCCAGAACCTGCACCTATATTTTCATACGTATCAAATTCAATTCCTATAGATTGACCTAATATGCCCGTATATCCAAGTCCACCACCACCACCACCAGCTTGAAGGCAATTATTTTGCATCACAAATACCATTCCGTCAGCACCTCCCGCATCGGCTCCAAAATTCATTTGCCCTTGAACATTAAACGATAGGTTTATATCGTGTTGAATTTTATTCCATATCGCTCCAAATTGAGAATTTGCAGCTGGCGTCAATTGATAAACACCGCCACCAAGATTTACCGTCACTCCATTTAATTGGAACTGGCCATTAGCGCAAAACGCTAATAGTAAAGAGAATGTAAGTAGTATGAATTTCATAGTTACTAAATAGGTCTTCTATATTGAGGATTTTAATAATTATATATACGCTTATTCTATATAATTAAACTAATAAATAGATGTATTTTTTTTGATAATCATTTTCTGTACTGCTTTTGAACTGTTTTATAAATACGCTTAGAAAGCACTCGTATGGACCTAATAATACTCATATACCATTATTTACGATTAAACTGTCGCTTGTTTGACAATTAAGGGACGCCTATTAAAAGTACACACTGTTTCATACCTTATAGATTGTTCTGTAAAATAGTCAACTATTCGTTTTATGGATACGAAACGTGTGGAGCGAAGGCAAAAATGAACGGTCTTTTGTTTTGGTATGGAATGACTAAAAGAAGAGTAGAGCAATACCCCAAGTTTAGAAGGGATAAGTTGCTTTTTAAAATAAAAAAGTGCTCCTATTTTTAAAAATAAACATATATAGTGTTTTCTAAGCGTATTAACGATTTAGTTTCCTCATTACTTTGGCTTGATATATGGTATAATAATCAATAGAATCTTTGTACTTAAAATAAGATTTCACATATTCAATCATTAACATTAAAAGTACATTTTATAGGGCATTTATGAAAAAATATTTATTTATCTTACTTCTTTTTAGTTTTAGTGTACGCGTTGAAAGTGTGGCTGAAACGATTGTGAAAAAAGTGGATGGACAGTGGAGACTGTATGTAGACGGGAAGCCCTTTGTGGTAAAAGGAGCTACTTTTGGTAGGCCTTATACGAAGGATAATATAGGTGTTTATATGAAAGACCTAAAATCGCTGGGTGTAAATACAATTAGAACCTGGGGCGCAGGAAAAGAAACACAACTTTTACTGGATAGTGCTCATGCTTATGGCATTAAAGTAATGGTCGGAATATGGATGCGCCATGGACGGTCGGGTATGGAAGGCGATGATAATTTCGACTATTTGTCGGATAAAAAAGGATTGCAAGATATGTTTGACGGCGCATTGGATGCCGTAAAATTATATAAAAATCATCCTGCCGTTCTGTTTTTTGGAATCGGCAACGAAGTGACGTTGAACGTAGCTACAGACCCCGAGAAAAAAGCGTATGCTAAATTTCTTGAAACTATTATCCAAGCCATTAAAAAAGAAGATACCAAACATCCTGTAGCTTCGGTATCCGCTTGGACGTTTGATTGGAAATGGTGGAAAGAGTTTACGCCATCGCTCGATATTTATGGTATAAATGTATACGGTGGTGGCGCTGACCAAATACCAGCAGAAATGGATAAGTTAGGGGTAGACAAGCCTTATGTAATCTGCGAATACGGTGTAAACGGAGAGTGGGAAGCGAAGCCAGATAAGAATGGACTGCTTGTAGAACCGAACGATAGACAAAAATACGACGTTATCGCAAAAGGGTATAGTCAATGGATTACCCCTAAGAAAAATTGTCTTGGGGTATATGTGTTTCACTATGGAAATGCGGAAGATCATGGAGGTGTATGGTTAAGCATGTATTTTAATAATTCTTACCGTCCTGCTTATTGGGCTACACGCGAAGCATATACTGGTAAAAAGCCAATCAATTCTATTCCTGATATTACCGTATTTTCACTGCCCGATATGACAAAAGCCTATGGGGAATGGCTTCCGGTGAAGCTAGAGCTAACCGACCTTGAGCATGATTCGTTGCAAATAAGTTTTCATTACAATCAGCGCACAGGAAGTAGGGCTAGGCGCGATCAAATTAATCCGCTAGAATTTCGTGGAAATTTAAAGTCCGGAGTTGAAGTATTAGTGCCGAGAGAAAATGGATTAATAAAGGTGTATGTATATGTAAAAGATAGTTACAACAATATAGGGATAGCACAAACCTCTTTTGTGATAGACAACGGACGAAATACCGACCGACTTATTCCTGGCGCTAAAGTGAAATTTCCTTTTTATGTTTATGACGAAGGGGTAAAATATCCCTATCAGCCTACAGGGTATATGGGCGATTTTCAAAATTTAAAAGTGGAAGGGGATAATAAAGAACACGTGCACTCAGGCGAATCGGCGTTAAAGATAAGTTACTCCAATTCTGGAGGATGGTATGGATTAGCATTTATGGATCCGCCAGACGATTGGGGCGATAAAGCGGGAGGGTATTGTCTTATTGGGGCAACCAAATTTACATTCTGGGCAAAAGCTTCAACGGATAATTTGAGCGGCACATTTGGGTTTGGAATGATTGGTCCAGAAAAACCTTTTTATGATACGGGTAAAAAATCTGAAAAATTCCAATTGACAAAAGAATGGAAAAAATACGAAATAGATCTAAAAGGAGTAGATCTTCGATGTATTAAAACTGGTTTTATAATGTACCTAGGTGGTATCGGCGAAAATTATTCCTTTTGGTTGGACGATGTGCGGTATGAGGGTGTAGAATAGAGGCGTTGGGATACGAGGCATTAATGAACATTGATTTTTAAAAGAAGGTTTATTGAATTGTGATTTACTAAGATAGGTTTAGTTTATTACGTTAGCTTGTTTTATACTTTCAACGTAGAAATGCCTCCATCCACATGCATAATTTGGCCGGTAATCCAACTTGCTTTTGAGGAAAGTAAAAACTCAGCCATATGAGCACTATCTTCAGTCGTTCCTATTCTTTTTAAGGGGTGGCGCTGAGCATTTACTTCTCTTTTCTGATCACTGTTTAGTAAAGAGGCTGCCAAAGGGGAATCTGTTAGCGAAGGAGCTATGCAATTTACTCGGATAGTTGGTGCGTATTCAGCAGCCAGGGCTCTTGTTAAGCCTTCAATAGCACCCTTTGACGCAGATACTTGGGTATGGAAAGGCAACCCTGTTTGGACGGCAACTGTAGAAAATAAGATAATGGCTGCATTGTCACTCTTTTTTAATTTTGAGACTACCGCTTGTATTATTTTTATGGCTCCTACAACTTGTAAGTTATAATCATTCATAAAATCAAGGGGCTTAATTCGTTCAAAGGGCCTAAGGCTAATGCTACCAGGGCAATAGATGATGCCATCCAATGATTCTGGCAAAAAATCAAGCGAAAGGGTTTCATCCAAAACATTTAAGGGGTGAAATTGAAGAAGCGGGTTGTCAGAATGTATTTCATTTTTAGAGTACGTTCCGAATACCTGATGGCCAGCGTTGGATAATAGCTCGGAAAGTTTTTTTCCTATTCCTGAAGAAGCACCGATGATTAAGTAGTTTGACATAAAGTAGTAGTAGTTGCTAGGTATTTAGTTTACACATTCATCTTTTGAATGTGTCATTGTTATTATAAAATAAGTTCTACCGTTTTGAAATTTTATTTCCAGTTTCTTTTTGGCGGCTACATTTAAACCTGTTGATAGAGTTATTATTTAGGGCGGTATGTTTTGTTTTACGAGTTTTCATTCTTTTTCTCCACATACGAAAACTGGAAGGCAATGAATTTTTGCGCATAAATTCGATAACATCTTTTTCTTTTAATCCAAATTGAAATTCAATAGCTTCAAATGGAGTGCGGTCTTCCCAAGCCATTTGAATGATTCGGTCTATGTCACCTTCTTTATATACCGTATTTTCTTTTTGTTTGAGCCTAGCTTCTTTTTTTTCTTGCTCTAGCAAATGCCAAGCTAAAGAAGGCAATCCACTGTATTCGCAAATTAAATTTTGTTCAGCCATAAATTTCTATACGTTTTGTTTTTATCATAATCAAGTGCTTGCTTTTCAATATTGAATACCCTATTGCCTCTAGGGTCATTGCCTACACCAGCTATATACGCCCAATTTCCCCAATTGCTACACACATCATAGTCGATTAGCTGCTGTTCGAAATAAGCGGCTCCATATCGCCAATCCAACTTTAAATTGTAGCACAGATAACTTGCTACATTCTGCCTTCCACGATTACTCATGAAACCCGTAAGTTTGAGTTCTAGCATATTAGCATTAACAAAATTATTTTCGGTTTGGCCGTTTTGCCATGTTTTAAATAGTTCTGGATTATGATTGTATAAACGAAAGTCTGAGTTTTTAATTCCATTTTTCAGAAAAAAATTACGTTGATATTTTTTCATCATAAATCTAAAATAATCTCTCCACAGCAACTCAAATACTAACCAATAGGTTGATTCATTTGCTGCATATTGTGCTTCATAATTTTTTATTTTATCATAAATCCCTCTTGGAGAGATGCATCCAAAGCTTAACCAAGGAGAAAATTTAGAGGAATAATTTTCTCCTATCATACCGTTTCTGGTTTCTTTATAGGTTGAAATGGCTTTAGTATCAAATAAATAAGAATTTAGTCTTTTGCATCCTTCGGTTTCGCCTCCTTTGAAATTAAATGCGGCTCGGCTATCGGTGTTCGTGTTTTCTAATCCTAATTGGCTTAAGCTAGGTAAATTTACAGGTTCAATTTTAGGGGATTTTATGGAATTAGGTTTTTCAAAAACATTCCTAATGGGTGATTCTTTTTCAATTTTTTTTCTGAAATTTGTGAATACATCAGGGATGTCTTTTAGTGCAAAAGGTAAATCTTCCGCATGGTATAAGGTACTTGTACTAAAGCTTTCGAATAGGCAATGTATTTTCCATAGTTCTTTTTCAACCAATTCAAGGGTTTGTATTTCTTCATGTGCTACTTCTTTTTTTACAAACACTTTTTTAATGTTAAATCTTTTTACTAAATTAATAATCTCAACCTCAGGTTTTCCTCTAACAATAATTAATCCCGAACCTATTTCTCTGAGATTTTTGTCTAAATCAATTAATGATTCAAGCAAAAACTGCGTTCTGAAGTTTTCTGTTTTATTAAATCCAAAGTTGGTTGTTTCGAAATGGGCTGTATCAAAACAATATACCGGAATAATTTCATCGCTAAAGGCGATAGCGCGCACTAAGGTTTCGTTATCGTGCAAGCGTAAATCTGTTTTAAACCATACTATAGATTTTTTCATTTATAGTTCGTTGATATGAGAGAGGTAGTAGCTAGCCTGTTCTAAGAGTGCTGTTTTTGCACTAGGCTGCATTTTTCGCCAAACAGTATACATCATTCCTATACGTGGATTTTTTGCAAGTTTTTGTTCATGTCTATCGTAGAAATTCCAATACAAACTATTAAAAGGACAAGATTTTTCCCCTGTTTTTTTTAATTTATCGTAATAGCATCCTGTACAATAGGAGCTCATTTTATTGATGTAACTGGCAGAACTCACATAAGGTTTTGTACCTACTATACCGCCATCAGCAAACTGGCTCATGCCTCTGGTATTTGTGATTTCAACCCATTCAATAGCGTCAATATAAATACCCAAATACCAAGCATCGACCTCGTCGGGATGTACGCCGGCTAATAATGCAAAATTGCCTGTAATCATTAGTCTTTGGATGTGATGCGCATAAGCAAAATCGAGCGATTGTTGTATCGCATTTTTCAGGCAATTCATTTTGGTTTTACCAGTCCAAAACCATTGAGGTAATTTTTCGGTATGTTCAAAATAATTCAAAGAAGCATACTCTGGCATCTTTAGCCAATATATACCGCGCATGTATTCGCGCCAACCTATAATTTGCCTTACAAAACCTTCCAATTGATGGTACTCAATTTGGTCTGGTCTTTTAGTATATGCTTCTATCGCCCTATTTACTACTTCCTGAGGCGAAAGCAGTTTCGTATTCATCGAAAAGGATAAACGGGAATGGTAAATAGACCATTCATGGGGTGCCATAGCATCTTGGAAAGTCCCAAACAATGGCAAACATTTTTCTATAAAAAAATCAAGCAATTCGAGAGACTGACTTCTGCTTATGGGCCATAAGAAATTTTTACTATCTACGGTTCCAATTGTTTTTATGTTGGATTTGGCTAATTCTATTTCAATTTCGCTTACGTCGTTTACAAAAAGTAAAGGCGTAATAGGGTGGTGTCCTTTTGGTAATTTTTGACGATTATCTTCGTCAAAATTCCATTTTCCGTTCAACGGTTTATCGAAATTTTCAATCAATACATTGTGCTTCTTGCGCATGTGACGATAAAAGGTTTCCATCAAATACGTTTTTTTGCCTTCAAATAAATCTTTCAATTCATTTCTTTTACTGTAAAAGTGCTCCGTATCACTCACGCCAAAGGCTATCGTTAAGCTACTGGTATACTTTTTCAGTTGCTCGTCTAATCGATATTCATCCGGTAGCTGGTATTCGAATTTCGTAAAGTTGTGTATTGAAATAAGTGAATCGCAATTTTTATCAAAACGTTGTAAATTATTTTCATCCGTTAAATGAACGTAAATTACCTGATGTGCCTGTTGTTGCAATTCTTTGGCAAAATTTCGCATCGCTGCAAAAAAACCAATTACCTTTTGAATATGATGTTGTGTATAATCCGTTTCGCTTCTTATTTCCATCAAGACATAAGTTACGGATTCATCAACTGATTTAAACCAATTGTGATTGATATTGAGTTGGTCTCCTAATATTAATCGTACTGTTTTATGTTTTTCAATTGTCATGTTTATCTTTTATTTCTACACCTATCACTACAATATTTTACGTCGTTCCAATTTTTCGACCACTTCTTTCTCCAATTAAAAGGCCTATTGCAGGTGTTACAAATTTTAGACGGAAGGTTTTCTTTTTTTACAGTTTTCATTAATCGTAGCGTTAAAAGTGTACACGTTTCCAGTCTACACTAATTTCGGAACCTTCTGCAAGCATTACTGAATGAGGTTTTGTGTGATTCAAAATTTTAAAATTTTCGCCATAGAAATCGGCAAAATCACATTCGATTTGATAACGATGTATAGCATTAATTTCCCAACTTGGATGGTTGATTTTATATTCAATACTTTGTGTAGGATTTACTTTTGTATATCCATAATAGTGTTCAAATATAAATTCTTCAATACTTCCTACTTCCATTTTTTGTTTGGCAGCAGAAGCGTCCACCTGGATACTGTTCCATTTGGATTTCACTTTCCATTGG
>JAYSUZ010000141.1:0-24704 GCA_043718845.1 Cytophagales bacterium | reverse complement strand
TTGGTTTCAAAATAAGTCGCTTTTTTTTCTTCTAATGTTGTATCGTTGATAAGCAAATTTTCTTTTGTGCCACTTCGGCCTAATGTATATACATGAGGATGCTGACAGAATAATAAATAGTTATCGGTCGGTTGCTGTTCCGCTTCGGGCAGTGCTCTATTCCGCAGTTTTTGTTCAATTATTTTATCGAATAAAACGGCCTGATAATCCCATGCATACTGGTACTCCACCATACCGAGATGTTGGAAATGAAGTTGTTTATTTTGATGTGTATACAAAATTTGAAGGACTAATTTTCTTTTGCAAATTTATACCTAATAATTGATAAAATAATGCCGAGTACAAGGTAATTTGATTTTGAAACTGTATTTTTGCGCACACATTTTTAACTTACTTTTTATGAAAACCACAGCAGAATCCGGCAAAGAAGGCGAAAAGAGAGCCGCAGAATTTCTCCTCTCAAAAGGCTGGAAAATACTGGCTCAAAATTATCGACACAAACACGGAGAACTCGATATTATTGGGCTAGACAAAGGCATACTTGTATTTGTAGAAGTAAAATTCAGGAAGAATAATAATTTTGGCTATCCTGAAGATTTTGTAAACAACCATAAAATAAGTATGGTACGAAAAACGGCGATGAATTTTATGGCAAAAGAAAATTGGCAAAAGGATATCCGGTTTGATATTATCTCCATCACAGGAGAGGAATGTCCGGAACATTTTGAAGATGCCTTTTAAAAAGCTAACATACCATTACTTTGTCGTATTATTAAAAACATAAGACAAAGCAATGGTATGTTTACTTCACTAGTGCGCTGTAGTCTTCTCTTTTTTCTTACTTAACTGCCTTTTCAATATTTCATACGCATTGTCTGTAGCTTCTTCGAACGAGTCGGCTTGCTCCTGTACAAATACTTCGCCTCCAGGTATTAGTATTTTTACATTTACTATTTTATTCCCTTTCGCATCGTCGGCTTGTAGTTTCAAAAATACTTCTACACCCAATATTCGGTCGTAAAATGTTTCTAGCTTTTCTAATTTTTTTTCTACAAACGAAGTAAGTTTAATGTCTGCATCAAAATGAATGGATTGAATTTGCATTTTCATATTTATAAAGTTTAAAGTTTAAAGTTTAGGGTTTAGGGTTTAAGGGTTAAAGTTTAGGGTTTAAAGTTTAAGGTTTAAGTTTAAAGTTTAAAGTTTAAAGTTTAAGGGTTAAAGTTTAGAAGATTGTTTAGGACTTTGGGTGTGCTTGATTAAATATTGCTTTCAATTTATCGAGTGAATTGTGTGTATATACTTGTGTAGCCGCCAAGCTACTATGTCCCAGTAAATCTTTGATTGCATTCAAGTCTGCACCTTTATTTAATAGGTGTGTAGCAAAGGAGTGTCTCAATACATGTGGACTTCTTTTCTCGATTGTTGTGGTCATGTCTAAATATTTTCGAACTATCCTGTATACAAACATTGGATACGTTTTCATTCCTAGATTTGTAACGATTAAAGATTGGTTCAAGTTGTCAAAATGCTCATTTTTTTTCTGAATCGTATACTCTTTTATTTTTTCCATCAAAGTATGGTTCATAGGAATTATACGCTCTTTGTTCCCTTTTCCAAGCACCTTAATCGTACTTTCGTAGAAATTAACATCTTGTCCTTTAGCCTCAATAAGTTCGGAGAGCCGAATACCTGTTCCATACAGCAACTCCATCACGAGTCGATCTCTATTGCCTTGAAAGGTATCTTCAAACAATGCTCCATCAAGCAACGCTATCAATTTTCCTTCTTCTACAAAAACAGGAAGCGCTTTCTTAATCTTAGGTGCTCTTATTGCTAACGTTGGATCTTTAGAAATCTTGCCATTTCGCAAAAGAAACTTATAATAAGACCGAAGCCCGGCTATTTTTCTATTAATAGATTTAGGGGTAATTTTTTCTTCCGCAAGCTTTACAATCCACGATCGAATAATACTGTAGGAAGCGTCTTGTGGCGTATCCAACGTAAATTCTTCCTCTAGAAAAAGCGAGAATTGATTTAAATCAGTTTCATAAGAAATTAAGGTATTTTTACTATACCTTTTCTCAAACTCAATATACCTTAAAAAATCACTAACCATACCAAATCATCGGGATTATTGCCCCAATGATTCAATATAGAAAATAGTAATGAAAAAAGAAAACTATTCTTGGATTCCTCCTAGAAGTTGTTCTTTGTATGCAGCGCGAATAACGGTAAATCTTCTTTTTACAGATTTTTTCTCGAAAGCACTTCTCGCTCTAAGTTCTTTTAGAACACCAGTTTTTTCAAATTTCTTTTTGAATCTTTTTAACGCTTTATCAATCGATTCGTTCTCTTTTATACTTACGATAATCATATTATATCATTTATTAGGGTTGCAAAGATAGCAAATTGTAATAAATCAAAAAAATAAGTAGAGCTTTTTTTTATTAAATCTAAACCGCTTTTTTTCAGCAAATTACACTTCAAACTGTCCTTCCCACAGCTTAAACGTAGATGGAAAGGTATTTTTTAGGTCTATTTTCTTTTCAAAAATACCATAAATAGCCGACCCGCTCCCTGTCAAAGAAGCATAAATCGCTCCTTTTGAATATAAGACCTCTTTGATATCCTTAAGAATAGGATAGGTTGGAAAAAGAGCGTCTTCAAAATCATTCTTAAGGGTATAGTTCCAATCTTCAATAGGCAATTTCAAGCTGTCTTCAATACTAACTGCAGGTTTTTGAGGCTTTATGCCACTGTATGCCTCCTTTGTTGAAATATGCAATGCAGGATAAACGATCGCTACAAAATAGTCTTTTAGAGAAAGGTTTAAAGCAGAAAATTGATCGCCTTTTTCATGCGCCATTACAGGTTTATTGTTTACAAAAAAAGCACAATCACTCCCTAAAGGCCTTAGATAATCTTCCATTTGTGCCGTAGAAAGTCTTAAATCAAACAATTCATTCAGGCTTTTTATAGTAAACGCAGCATCCGATGAACCGCCCCCCAAGCCCGCTCCGATTGGTATGTTTTTCAATAAATGAAAAGAAACAGGCGGCAAATCAAAGTCTTTCTTAACTGTTTGATAAACTTTTAGGCAAAGATTTGAATCCGAAGTGCCCGGTATTTCAATTCCAGAGGCACTGAAAGAGAGCTCCTTTGAAGGCATAATCTCCAATGCATCAACCCATTGTACTGGGTAAAAACAAGATTCTATCGTATGAAAACCATCCGACCTTTTTTCTATTATAGCAAGACCTAGGTTTATTTTAGCGTTCGGGAAAGAAACCATTCTAAAATTCTGTTAATTTTGGTACAAAGTTAACTAAAATTGAATTGGTGTATCGAAGATTTTCAAAAAGGATTTTAGATTTTGCAGGAGCATTGTTTCTGCTTGCTCTTTTAGTGCCATTTATTTTTCTGATATGTTTACTTTTATTGTTTTACAATAAAGGGCAAATTTTCTTTACTCAACGGCGGCCGGGAAAAGACGAAAAGCCATTTTTGCTTTATAAATTTCAGACGATGGCAACGATAGGCACTGGTTATTGTTCAGAATCAGAAAGAATTACAAAATTTGGAAATATTTTAAGAAAAACTTCTATCGACGAAATCCCGCAATTAATAAACGTATTAAAAGGAGAAATGAGTTTTATTGGCCCAAGGCCATTATTGATGGAATATCTACCTTTATATTCCGATGTGCAACGAAAAAGACACACCCTTCTCCCTGGTATTACAGGCTGGGCACAAGTAAATGGCCGAAATTCGATTAGCTGGGAGGAGAAATTCTCCTTGGATCTCTATTATACGGAGCAACTATCCTTTTCTTTAGACTTAAAAATTATTTCATTAAGCATTTTGCGCATTTTAGCTAGAGAAGATATCTATACAAAAAACGGTGCTGTTGTCGAAAAATTTAAAGGCAATAAGTAGAACTTTGTACAAAAACATGTTGGGTCAAGACGACACTACCTCTATTTAATAGAGAAATAAGAAAAAACACCGTACCTTTAATCTTTAACGTAAACAAATAACTCATAATGACAATAGCTTCCGCGGCATTAGACAAGAACGATCAGAAATCAAAAGGGTACTTCTTACCACTCCTTATTATTGGGTCACTCTTTTTTATCTTTGGATTTGTGACATGGGTCAACGGCACGCTCATCCCTTACCTTCAGCTGGCATGCGAACTTACTAGTTTCCAATCGTCGTTAGTCACCTTCGCCTTTTATATTGCGTACGTCGTTATGGCCATTCCTTCCTCTTGGGTATTAGAAAAAATTGGCTATAAAAAAAGCATGTCTCTGGGATTATTCGTTATGGCAATTGGCGCTGCATTGTTTATTCCTGCGGCGTTGAGCAGAAATTACAGCACTTTCCTAATAGGCCTTTTCTGTCAAGGAATAGGGATTGCATTGTTACAAACGGCATCCAATCCTTATGTAACCATTTTGGGGCCGCTAGAAAGTGCCGCTAGAAGAATTAGTATAATGGGAATTTGCAACAAAGTAGCTGGAGCAATAGGCACCATACTACTCGGAAGGATTGTCCTAACAGGATCTGACGAATTGAAGAAACAATTAGTACTGATACCCATAGCGGAGAAACTTTTACGTTTAGATTCGATGGCGTCAAAAGTGATTGCCCCATACATCGCTATAAGTGCGGCGTTTGCTGTATTAGCGGTAATCCTCTACCTATCGCCCTTGCCTGAAATAAATCTGACCAACGAC
Source organism: Cytophagales bacterium (assembly GCA_043718845.1). Classification (GTDB taxonomy): domain Bacteria; phylum Bacteroidota; class Bacteroidia; order Cytophagales; family Cytophagaceae; genus JANYCO01. Next base: position 19,962 of record JAYSUZ010000141.1, on the reverse strand, counting down.
AGCAAAGACGAAAAAAAATCCGTAGCCAACACCAGCATCTTCAGCCATACGTACCTGTTTCTAGGGGTAGTGGCACTTTTCTTATACGTAGGTGCAGAAGTGATTGCTGGAGATTTTATCATTGCTTATGGAAATGAATATTGGAATATCCCGATTGAAATTGCTCAAAATTTCACTACGTACTTTCTAGCAGTCATGGTCGTAACCTATTTTATTGGCGTCGCCTTAATACCAACATATTTATCACAAGAAAATGCACTAAAATTAAGTGCATTAATAGGTATGGCCTTGGTTGTAGCCATCACTGTTTCTTCTGGTAGCACTTCTGTCTACCTTGTAGCGGCGCTTGGTTTCGCAAATGCATTGGTATGGCCTGCAATATGGCCTTTGGCTTTAAAAGACTTAGGCAAACATATAAAAATGGGGTCGGCCTTGCTTATTATGGCAATAGCAGGAGGGGCGCTCCTACCTCCTTTATATGGCCTTATTTCTCAGTCTATAGGAAGGCAGCAAGCGTATTGGCTACTATTCCCTTGTTATCTTTTCATCCTATTTTATGCCTTGAAAGGACATAAAATAGGGGTTGTTGAGAAAAAATAAATCTAGGCATTTTCAATTCCTTTCACCTTTTACCTTTTCTGCAAGACTACAATTCGCTATCTTTGTATTCCTTGCAGGAAAAGGAGTACATGAAAAACTTACTTAGAAAATTAAGAGACCATTTTTCTTCCAAAAAAAAAGAAGATAAAACACCAGACACCGAAAATCTGAAAGGGTATACCCCTGAAGAAATGTTTGGACAAGACGACGTGATTAACAATATCATAGAAGATTTCGAAAAAGCTTCCAAATATTTGGCTGTACGAATTTACAACCAAGATTTCATGGGTTCTTTCAAACTGGAGGAGTTGGCTTATAGAAAAGACCTAGAAGGCAGTGTAACCGTACTCGTACTCGACTTGCCAGACTCTGTAGAAAGTATTTTGAAAACAAATATTGAGCAGTGGGGCAAACAACCCGAAGAGCTCTTCGCTATCGCTTTTGAAAATTTAAAAGAGAAATTCAAAAGAGAAGTAGAGCGAATGGACAATAATTTTCTAAAGCTTTCTGGAGAAGATATTTTCATCACCTCCGATGCATTGTTTTTTGAAAGAAACAAAAGCTGCATCGGAAAATATGGCTCTATTTTCTGTCTCCCAAACAGAGATACGTTGGTTTCTATTCCTATAAATGCAGACTTAGATTTAGAAGTAGGACTACAACTCATGATCCCTTTTGCAGAAAATACGTTCGACAAATCAGAAGATTTGGCTATTACCCGACATATTTTTTGGCATTTTGAAGGTAAAAATGAACTTATTTATACGTATTACGGTTTAAACAGGCTTAAGTACATTTTGCCAACCGATTTGGAAGAAATGGCTTATTAAAAACGCTGTACGTGTCTATAAATAAAAAAAATATCGCTTTATCCCTTCTTCTGTTAGCATTGGTGCTTACGGGAAGAGTTGGTATTCATATTTTTCACCACCACGATTCGTTTCCATCGGCTACTACAAAAGTTTCTAAGCTCGTTGCTACAGAAAATTACCTATTTTCCAGCACCCACGAAGAAAATACCTGTAATCTATGCCAATTAGATGCTTTTCAAGAGATTGCATCCCTATCGCTTATGTTATTTACCTTCGGGTTAGTTGTTGCCAAACCGGTCTATAACTTTATTTATTTTGAATGCTCCTCCTTTTCATTTTTAAAAAAGAACAAAGGCCCGCCTGCCGTTCTTGCTTTTGTATAAGCAACAAAAGATTCCTTTGGAATAGCCTCTTGTGCGGCAATCTTACTTAAATTCATTTAAAAAATATAATCCGAAGAGCGTCTTCTATTCATGCATTGTTAGTGTATTGTAGAATACTCTTCGATTAGTGTACATATATAAATGTATAAAATAACCTTTCTATATTCTCTTGTCGGACTATTTATGCCCCTTACGCTTTTGGCTCAGACAGACAGTATGCAGCTGGAAGTGGTAGAGATTGTAGCGAAAAGGAATCAACTGACACCTCCTACTCAATCGGCGGTTCAATTGTCGGGGAAAGTAATGGATCAAAATCGAGGACTATCGCTTGGCGAAACGTTGCAGAAACTTTCGGGTGTAACGGTACTCCAAACAGGGCCTACTATTTTCAAGCCTGTAATACAAGGTATGTATGGGCAGCGGGTACTGATTATAAACAATGGTGTTCGTCAGGAAGGGCAGCAATGGGGATCGGAGCACGCTCCAGAAGTAGACCCATTTATTGCCCATAAACTAACGGTACTGAAAGGCGCCTCTGCGGTACGTTACGGCTCGGATGCTATAGGAGGTGTAATTTTGGTAGACCCAAAACCACTAAGAAAAGAAGCAGGAATAGGTGGCGAAATAAATGTAGGAGGGTTCTCGAACAACCGTGCTGGGGTGGGTGCTGGAATTATTGAGTACAGCCCTAAAAAAATACCCGGACTATCCTTTCGGGCTCAAGGCACTTTTCGCAGAGGAGGCAATTCCAAAACGCCCGACTATTATCTGAAAAATACGAGTTTTAAAGAATATAACTTCTCCTATGCCGCAGGCTATCACAAACGAAAAGCAGGTATCGACTTTTTCTATAGCCAATTCAATACAACACTTGGTATTCTATCGGCTTCCCATATTGGAAATTTAACGGATTTGAAACAGGCTATAGCCAGTCCTGTACCACTGGAAACATCAGGATTCAGCTATACTATTGACCGCCCTTATCAGCAGGTCTCCCATGAGCTCTTCAAGACAAGTGCTTATCTTAAAACGTCAAAGGGAGCCAAACTCACTGCCGTTTATGCTTGGCAGTACAACGACAGAAAAGAATACGACAAACATAAGCCGCTAAACGATTCTTTAGCAGCATTAAATAATCCTGAGTTGGAACTTCACATTACTACCCATACCGCAACTCTTGTATACGAACGCCAAAGTACGCGTACGCTATCCAGCACTGTTGGCATAAGCGGTATAGCACAAGCTAATATTTTCAAAGGCAGGTATTTTATTCCTAATTTCAAAAGCTATGCGGGAGGGATTTTTCTTATTGAGCAGTGGCAAAAAAATAGATGGCTCATCGAAGCAGGTGTGCGCTACGACTACAAATGGTTACAAGCCTATTATTATGAAACCAATTACAGCTATCAGAACCCCGAATTCACCTTTCATAACTTCTCTGGATCTGTTGGGGCAAGCTATCGAGCCAATAGACACCTTACGTTTCGATCAAACATTGGAAGTGCTTTTCGCCCGCCAACAATTAGTGAATTGTTTAGTAACGGTCTCCATCACGGAGCAGCGGCGGTAGAAATAGGCGATAAAAATCTACTGCCTGAAAAAGCGTATAATTTTTCATTATCTGCTACTTTCAATTATGCCAAAATAGCGGGGGAAGTGAGTGCCTATCATACCTCTATAACTAATTACATCTATTTGGCTCCCGTATTTCCAGCTACGCTTACTATTCGTGGGGCATTTCCTACCTTTAAGTATACGCAAGTAAATGCTACGTTTGCAGGGATAGATGCTTGGCTAAGCGACTCGCTCAACAAACATTTTACGTTTACCTCAAAAGCTTCGGTTATTTATACCTACAACCGAAGCGCTCATGAACGATTAATTCTAACGCCTCCTGCACGATTTGAAAATGGAATTACGTATACGTTGGGTGAAAATAAAAAAACAGCACAGCCTTATATTGGTTTTTCCAACACCCTTGTGTTAGAAAAGAAACACCTCCCAGACAGCAGCGATTACCTACCTGCTCCTCCTGGCTATACGTTGTTTAATGCACAAGCAGGAATAACTATTCAACTAAAAAAACAACCTATTGACTTAAATTTCTCTTGTTCCAATTTATTGAACACGACCTACCGCGACTACCTCGATAGATTTCGTTACTTTGCAGATGCAGTGGGTAGAAATTTTACAGTACGCTTAAAAATGACCTTTTAACAAATTAAAATTATGAAAACTACAACTCAAAATTACACTAAACAACTTCTATTTATGAAAAAAATAAACGCTTCTTTGCCCTTACTCTTTATCTGCGCTGTACTTCTTCTTTCCTGCAAAAAAGACCCAAAAGCAAATGCACCTCAAGCGCCTAATGAATCAGAGCTTATCACCACTATGAAACTAATTTTAACAGAACAAGGTTCAGGCACTGTTTCTACTTTTGTCTTTGAAAACATAGATGGCCCAGGAGGAGCTGCGCCAACCCAAGACGTGCTAATTCTAAACAAAAATAAGACCTACTCCGGACAAGTAATTTTATTGGACCAAACAAAGACCCCAATAGATTCTATCTCCAACGATGTGTTTGACGAGCGAGATGACCACCAATTTTTCTATACCGTTGTGGACGCTAACCTTACGATAGCCTATACTGATTTTGACAAAAATGGCGTCCCTGTTGGGCTACAACCTTCTTTCACAACGGGAAATACAAGTACAGGGACACTCAAAGTAGTGCTCAAGCACCAGCCAGATGTAAAACCTACTTCAGGCTTAGGCAATAGTACTAAAGGGGAAACGGATATAGAAGTAGCGTTTAATGTGCTCATCAATTAAAAAAGATTGAGAACTATTCGTATCTTGTAGGTAGCAAAAACGACTACATGGCGACTACGTTTAAAAATCCAAACGACCCTGACAACATCATCATTACGGCGAAAGTTCATGAATGGGTAAGAGCAAAAATGAATTTATCCGACGATGTACTTGTACAAGTGATCGAGGTAGACTGCTCCGACCCAGGGTGTATGAATAAAGAAACAAGAATTTTGGTAACCAAAAGCGACACAGGTATGAAACAATACCGAGTGCACAAACCACTGGTATACGTAAGGCCAGCCGATATTGATTACTTACTAAAAAATATATAGATAATGTTGCCTGAAAATTCAAATCCCTCCCCCGTAGATACAAGAATCCCTGTTACCATTATTACAGGATTTTTGGGAGCAGGAAAAACCACACTGCTTAATTTCCTTATCAAAGAATATCCTGAAAAGAAATTTGCGGTAATAGAAAATGAATTTGGCGAAATAAATATCGACAGCGAATTAATTGTAAGTACAGAAAATAATATTTTCGAACTTTCAAACGGCTGTATTTGCTGTGTGCTGAACGACGACCTTATAACATTGCTCTATGAATTGCTTGAAACAAAGAAAGGGTTTAATCATTTAATTATAGAAACCACAGGCATGGCCGACCCTGGTGCTGTGGCGTTGAATTTTATAACCGATTTTGGCATCCAACAGCACTACCGCCTCGACGGTATGATAGCGCTAGCCGATGCAATCAATCTTTCCCAACAGCTTGAAGAAGTAGAAGAAGTAGCCAAACAACTCGCCGTAGCAGACTTGATTTTACTAAACAAAAGCACTTCTGTGAGCAGCGAAAAATTGGACATTTTAAAATCTAGCATTAAAAAAATAAATCAAGCAGCAATGCTACATGTCTGCGATTATGGCGCTCCGAAAGGCATTAACCTGCTTTCCCTAAAAGCATTTTCTGCAAAATTTGTCTTGGCTACTGATTTCGAAAATTACGAACCCGCTTCTATTATGAAGCATGGACTGGTTAAGGAGCATATACATTCGGACATCACAAGTGTTAGTGTTGTACTGAAGGGCAAATTACATCCCATCATCTTTGACAATTGGATTACCTTACTATTATTTTCCTCTTCTATTTATAGAATAAAAGGAATACTAAATATGGATACGTTCGACAAGAAATTTATTTTTCAGGCCGTGGGAAGTCAATTTGTAAGTGAGTTGGGGCCAGAATGGGAACAGGAAGAACGTGTGAGTAAAATGGTTTTCATAGGCAAGAAATTGGACAGAAAAGTGATAGAGGAGGGCTTCTTAAAGTGTATCCTATAATTGAAAAGTACTATTTAAAACTATAAAATAAGGATTTTTAAAAAAAACTATTGGAATAGTCCTGTAAAATTAGGCCGATGGAATACCTCATTATATCAAAAAAATAGTATCTTTGGAATAACATAATTAGGAAAATATGGCGAAATCTCCCACATTGAACATTCTAACGATTTTCAATCCTTTCACGGAATTTTTCAAAGAACAATCCATCAGTGGGTTTCTACTACTGGCGGCTACAGTTGTGGCTATTGGTATTGCAAACAGTACGTATGGGGAACTCTTCACAAATTTTTGGGCTACTCCTATAAATGTAAGTGTAGGGGCGTTTCACCTAGATCTGACTATTGAAAAATTTGTCAACGATGGCCTTATGACCATCTTCTTTACCGTTGTAGGGCTTGAAATAAAGAGAGAGATGATTGAGGGGGAATTGTGTACAAAAGAAAAAGCGATGCTTCCTGTAATGGGCGCTTTGGGGGGCATGCTCGCTCCAGCACTTATCTTTATATTTTTCAATATGGGCAAATCGGAGCTCTCTGGCTGGGCTATCCCTACCGCTACGGACATTGCCTTTTCGCTTACGGTAGTATCGCTGTTGGGCAAAAAAGTCCCTCTAAGTCTGAAAGTATTTTTAACTGCCTTGGCTGTGGTTGATGATCTTGGCGCAATAGTCATTATCGCCTTATTTTATTCTCAAGACACACATGTTATGTATTTGCTCTATTCGGCTTTAGTGGTATTGGTATTAATTTTTATGAATAGAAGAGGCGTCCGAAATATTTATCTGTACATGTTTGTAGGTTCTTTCTTGTGGACGTTTTTGCATCATGCAGGCATTCATGCCACTATTTCTGGTGTAATTCTAGCAATGACAATTCCATTTCGTTTCAAGAATTACGAAAAAATATTTGACACCCGCCTTAAAGATGTTTTGAATTTTTCAAAGTTATTAGATTCCAAAGAGGCGAAAAAAGACCACGCAGTGCGCGACCAAGTAATAGAGGAAATGCAAAAAGCCAGCAATGAAATGGAATCGCCATTAAATAACATGCTGTATCTTTTTGCTGGCTTTTCTAGTTACGTCATCATGCCTTTATTTGCCTTGTCAAATGCCGGTGTAAAATTAGAATACGGCGCTCTAGCAGAACTCGGCTCCACCATGAGTCTGGGTATAATTTTTGGCCTAATGCTTGGAAAACCGATAGGCATAACACTTATGACCTATTTAACTACAAAACTGAAAATTACAAGTATTCCGGCTGGTGTAAAATGGTCGGATATATTCTGTGTAACTATTTTGGCGGGCATTGGATTTACGATGTCGATATTTGTGACAAAACTTGCCTATATAAATAAAAATTTTATTGAGACGGCAAAATTTTCTATTATTATTGCCTCTATCCTATCGGGTATTATCGGGTATACAATATTGTCTGTTTTAAATATTACTAAAAGTACCAATAAAAAATAATTCCTTACGAAGGCGCACAGCACAGAGGTAGATTATTTCAAACATGAAATATTAACTAGTCTACTCCTTGCGTTGCCCACCTTCACCACTGGGAGTATTAAGTTGCGCTGTTATCACACTTCATCCTTACTTATCCCAATCATCCCAATGTACATTTGTATATGGTTGGCTAAAAAAGTTAACTACTTTTAAGTTGAAATCATCTTTAGCACTTTGAGTTGCAGCATGACCAGTAGCTGGAAAAATAGAAAGGTAAGCCTTTTGAATATTTTCATAAATCTGAACAGTATGTGCTGTCTTAATTGCATCATGGTCGCCAGCCATTACCAATACAGGACATTTAATTTTATGAAGGTCACCTAGTGGAATATTCGGTTCTACTTCCATAAGATGAAACACCTTTATTCTATTCTTTGTGCTTGAATCCAGAACTGCGGCCTTTAATTTTTTTAGGTATTGAATAGACGATTGATTGCACTCAGCAGTAAACACACTTGTATCGGGAATTAAATTAGCGCCTGTAATTGCAAGCTTTTTTACTTTATCCGGATGGCGAATCGCTAGTAATAAGGCATTGATACCACCATCACTCCACCCTATCACATAGGAAGAATCAAGATGTAAGGAATCAAATAAAGTATTAAAGTCATCAGTCATCATTTCATAGGTAAGAGAATCGTTGGAATCACGAGATTTTCCTTGAGCTCTACTGTCGACTGCTATTACTTTGTAATGCTTTGAAAAAAAAGGAATCTGGTATTTAAAATCAGCGATCGAACCGCCATTGCCATGAAGCAAAAGTAGCGGCGCTCCCTTACCATATATTTCGTAATACAATTTAATCCCACGAGTAGAAAGATAGTGCCCTGCACTCGGATTATTGCCATAATTTGGCAATTTTGATTTGTCTTGTGAAAAAGCAACTTGCATTTTTATCAAAAAAAATAAGAAGCAAAACAGTTTCGTTTTCATACCGTATTTAGTTTTTTATATTTTAGAAATCCAACTATTCAAAGGTAGTCGTGCTGCGTTAGAGTTGCCACCAATCGAGTCACGCAAAGGAAACCCGACCGTTCTTAAGAAACTATGCAGGAAAGGCTCCCTTCACACCGAGCCTTCGTCTGTCCATCTACCAAACTCTTAAAATCTTTTCCATCTTACGTCCGTTTATAAATTCTGTTCTATTACGCCATTCGGTATTTATAGTGTATGCTTTAGAAATCCTCTCTGGGTCTTGACTATTCCAAGCATCTTCCGCCAACTGTACTTTTTGTAATGCTGTTTCCAAGGTAAAAGGCGGAAGTGGTAATTTTTGTTCTATATTTTCCATTGGTGTATAATGTTTGAAATAAGCTAACCAACATGCGTTGTTTGTTAGCAAAAATAGCAATTAAATTGAAGGTGCAAAACGGAAGTCCGCAGTAACTTTAGTAAGGTTGTGCAACTAATTCATAGCAGTCTTTAAGCTCTTTCCACTTAGAATATCAGTTATTGTCTTTTCCTGTAATAGGTTTACACTAATTTGCGTCCTTGCGGTTACCTTTTTGTCCTTCATTTAAACGCAAAGTGCTACAAACAAACTATAAGGGAGTTCGAACGTCCAATTATTTCTTCAACAACGCTCCAAGCTCCTCTTGAATAGCCTTCCCTTCATTATGGTTATACCATTTTTGAAGTTCTATTTTCATTGTTTCAAAATCAACATTCTCGGCTTTTAATTTGTCGTATAAAATTTGGCAATCGGCAGGCCTAGGCCCCCAGGTGGTAAGGTCTTCGTCCGCATTATTTTGGATGATGAGTTTTGGTATTGATTTTCCCCCATTGGTCAAATAATTGTTTATGCGAAACGGTTCACTATCTCTAAGTTCATAATTTACAGTGATAAGTGGATTCAGATTGGCTATCTTATAAAGAAAAGGTACCACATGAGAAGCATCTCCACACCATGGCTCTGTAATGATCGTCCATTTTTGAGGAGTAGAAATAGCAGCCACAATCTTTACCATCTCTTCGCTTAGAATGCCCGTTTTTAACCAGCGATTCATTCTGACCCAGTTTAGCTTTGCATAATTGAAGTAATCAGGGTTGTCGTAAGGTGCTGCAGGTGAAGGATTTTTTATAATGGTGTCAAAATAACTTAAATAAGATTCGAAATTCATGTAGCGAAAAATTAGATTCGGATTATTAACCATTCTGCAAGGGAGTAAGTTCCATTAATAAGTTGTTTTTCGCAGGAGCTTTTCGCCGTTGCCGTCAACTTAAGGCAATAATGTTTATAATCCAGAATGGATTGCATGATTACAAAACGTTGTGGTGTAATAGACAAAAAGTAGGCTGCTTACTTTTTCTGATTTAATACAATTTAAATTTAATTTACACCTTTGCCTAATTAAGCTAAAACGGAAAAGGCTCTGTTGGAGAGTACCCACCGTACTGCGAGCTGTGTCACATGACAGGAGCCCCGAGCTATCAGCGACACTTACTTCAACGCAAAAAAATCTTTATTTTGCAATCTGTAGTCAGGAAAAAGCTGATTGTTTGATTCTTTAAATAAACCCGTCAAATCTAAATCTGTAATTTTATTTTTAATTTCATTTGCCGTAAAATAATTAGTAACCTCTTCAAAATTTGTGTCAATGGAAAATATTTTATCACATCGATTGAATAGATTATTTGCAATTTTGACATCTCCTTTAAAGGCTTTATTTCGGAAGTTTTCGTCTCTTACCATAATACCAGAGCGAAACCCTGAGACCACGGTATTACTTATGGATACAGAACACTCCTTTCCAATATAAATAGCTTCTTTAGCCATATTGGGTTGCCCTTTAGGAGGGTCAAGCATTAATAGAGTGAAATTTGTCAAAATGCAATTTGTTATTCTTTTAGAAGGATCCATAGAGCTTTTATCGCCAGAATAACTGTCTGCTTCAACACACCTAGAACCTGAAAAGTCTGTTATCAGTGGATGTCTAATTGCTAGCGCATTTTGAATTTTCCCATTATACCCAAGATTGAAATCAAAATCATCGTCTGTACATTTATAAGAAATTATATTTTTCAAATTTACCGAACCGCCATATATTTCATAAGAATCGTCGTTCGAATAACTAATTTGTATATTTTCAATTGTAGTATTCCTTCCTACACCTGCTAGTGTTAGCCCATTAAACTCTTTATCTTTAGTAATTTTATTTCCAGGGAATTCGATTCTAACATATTTCATACTGCCTGAATTGTCGTTATCGTCAAGGCCTCCGAATATTCCAAAACGATTGTCTAATCCCCAATCCAACGAACTCATCCCTCCAATCTTATTTACCTCTGCATTGCCCAAAATTATTACCCCTCCCCAATCGCCCGATTTTCGATCAAATGGCGACCGATTTGATGTAAATATTATAGGGTCGGTTTCCAATCCATTCGCTAGTATTTTGCACCCTTTAGTAATTACTAACGCTCCAAAAGTTGAATTGTCTCCTTTAATAACAGTACCTGGTTCAATAGTAAGAATAGCATTATTGATTACATAGACAACGCCTTGCAATAAATAACAATTTCTTTTGGTCAAGGTAGTATTCTTATCTATGTAGTTTGGCAAAGAAATAGTAGTAGGGTAATAATTTTGAGCAGTAGGTTTGTAGTTTGTCCACATTCTACTCCAGTCATCTTCTCCAATTGCGCCCAACTGTTTTGAATTAGAAACTACATTTTGACTAAAGCCATTTGTTTGTAGCAACAAAATGACAATTAAAGAACTAAGATAGTTTAAATAAATCATACGCATTAATAATCTTTTCCTAATGAAATTTTCCTAATTGTTTCCTCATAAAAAAGTATAGCCCACACAATATTGGTCTTGTCTGCATATGCAATAAAATTATCAAGACTTACTTTTACATACTGATCAAATACCTCTAGTGATTTCTCTTCTTTTTCTAACAATGCTTTATTGTCGGAGTTTTCAGGTATACCCAATTCTCTTAGCGTCACTCCAGGCTTCGTAGACAGAGCACAATAGGGCATCAAGTTAATCAATACTCTAAATCTGTCTTTATAAATTGATATCAACTCCCCTTTTGCTAAACCATTTAATTCTTCTATAGTATAGTATTTAGCAATAGTTGTTTTTGAATTCACTAATGCCAATTCGGTTTTCGCTTTAGATTGCCCCAAAACACATTGGTATGAAGCTGTGAAGGAGACTATTGCTAGTAGAAAAGAGAAATATAATTTCATAAGTAATTTATCGAAAAAACGAATATCCGCAAAATTAGTGCTTTAATATTACCCTTTTTACCTTTTTAAATAATATAATTGTTAAATATATAAGATAAAATTAAATCATTATTAATTTTATCTTATATAAAAACGGTAAGTTATTAAAGTATTTTAAACTCTGTTCTTCGATTCAATTGCCTGCCTTCATCTGTTTCATTATCACTAACAGGCAGAGCGCTACCATAGCCTTTTGACACGATTCTATCGTCGTTTATTTCATGACTAATTAGATAATTCATTACATTTTTAGCCCTCAACTCTGACAGTATCAAATTTGCATTTTCGTCTCCGATAGTATCCGTATACCCAGAAATTTCTATTTTTATATTTTTATTCGTTTCAAGTAACTTTATTAATTTTTGCAATTCTGTTTCAGATTCTTTTTTTAATTCATATTTTCCAAAATCAAAAAATATATTATTTAAAATAATTTTCGCACCAGAATGAGCACTCTTGAGTCTTATTTCTTTATTGATTTCTTTAAACCCGAATTGACATTCAATTTGAGCATTTTCAGAATGGAAAATAAACCCAGCCTTTTCAATATGTATGCCATAATTTTTACCGCAGGGCAAAGAAATTAGAAATTTCCCATTATCACTATTGGACTTAAATGTTGCAATCAACACTTGGTTCTGATTATCTGTTACCATTATATCAGCCTCAATTGGATTCCCGTTTTCATCTTTTATCTCGCCAGTAAGCAATTCCAATGAATAATCATTACTTTTAGGAAACGTTAACGCATAAATATCTTGCTTCCCATATCCTCCTTCTTTATCTGAAGAATAAAATCCTAGCATCCCATTTGCTGATAAAACAAAGTATAAATCATCGGCGGTCGAATTTATTGGATAACCAAGATTTTCTGGTGCTGTCCAAGTACCATCTTTACTCATTACAGACTTAAAAATATCATAACCTCCCATACTTGAATGCCCCTTCGAACTAAAATATAGTGTTTTACCGTTTGGATGTATGAATGGAGAGTCCTCATTATATTCAGTATTTAGTTGACTCAGCGGTGCGGCCTTTGACCATTTACCCCCAAGATTTCTAGTACAAAAATAAATGTCTCTATCTGTATTTGCACCGGAAGAGTGCACAAAATACAATGTTAGCCCATCTGGAGAAAGTGACGCCGCCCCCTCAAACCCTTCACTATTAAAAGGAAGTGACCTTATTTCGCCCCAACTTGTCCCATTCAACGTTGAGGTATATATATCCCCCCCTCGAGTCCCTTTGTATACAAACATTGTCTGTCCATCTTCCGATATTCCAACACAGGCATCATGATTATTCTGTTCGCTTAAAGCAGTTATGATGGAGGGTTTTGTCCATTCCTCTTTTGAAAAAGTTGAAGTATAAATATCTTCTTGTAAAAACTCTTCGCTAGAGGTCGTTAAGCCAATATCAAGTTTGGTACTTGTGAAAAACAATTGTTTACAATCGGCTGTAATATAAGGAAGGTATTCTTGCTGTTCAGTATTGATAATTGTACCTGCATTGTTAATTTCCACTTTAATTGGGGTTGAAAAATATTTTTTAGCATTCAAACATTCCATTGTTAATTTTCGTATCGCCTTAAAATTATTTTTATCAGGGTCTGATTCCTTGTAATTTTCAATAGCTAAATCAAACTCATTATTAACATGATAAGCCCTTCCAAGTAAATAATACATTTCGAGTGTAGGATGATTAGTTAATTCTATTGCTTTTAAGATATATTTCAATGATTTACTTCTTGGCGATACTATCAAATAGCATTTGGACAACTCGAGATATAATGAAGTAGAAGAATCTCCTTCTTCTAAAACCTTTTCAAAATAATTGGCTGCTTCATAATACTTCCCTTCTTTTAAAAGTAAAGCCCCTTTGTTATTATACTCTAATTGACAATTTGCATTAGAAAAAAATAACAAAATAAAAATCAACGAGATACCACCACTCCTACTATACATATTCTCTTTATCTTGCACAAAGGTATTGTTTATATGTAAATTTTATGTTTAGTAAATATTAAATTTAATGCTACATTTTTTTAGAGATTTAAAAAGCCAGTTTTATTCACTGGTTAACACGCAGCAAAAAAGGAACACTATAATCCGACTTAACGTATTGAATTTACCTTAAATCTGTTCTATTTTCAGCTATCTTTTTCTCGTCGATAAAACATCAATAAACACGGCTTACTAAATTGTAAAATCTGTGAATAATGCATGTATTTAAAATTTTTATATAACAGCACTCTTTCGAAGACTTCGCATATTTGCAAGAAATCAACAATCCTAATTTATTTATTATAAATACACTTAATATATGCCTATAACCTATTATATGGTTCAATTGAACCCTGTTTTGCTTTTCCTATTGATGATTTGTTTTGGAGGAATTTTCATTGGACTTATAACGTTTATATTTCGTAAATTTATAAACGTAAAAATTCTCAGAGCGCACAATGAAGTAACGGGGTTCTTTTTTATGGCCATTGCTAGCTTTTATGCATTATTACTGGGTTTCGTAGTATTTTCGGTATGGGAACAATTGAACGAAATAGAAAGTAACGTAAGCAAAGAGGGAAGCTCGGCTTTGGCTTTATACCGAGATATTAAATACTATCCAGATTCCTTAGAATCAAAAGAACTCTTAATCCTTTACATGGATTTTGTATACAACGTAATAAATGAAGAAATCCCAAATATGGCAAGATTGGAACCAAGCCAGAAAACAGGCGAATCATTTAACAAGGTATTTTATAAAATGGAACACCTCAAACCCAAAAGCCCTTATGAAATTCAATTGATAGCCGTTATGTTTGCGCATTTGAATGATTTGGCTTCCTTCAGAGGCTTGCGTACTTCCTCTTTAGAATCAGAAATTCCTTTACCCATGTGGTTGCCGATTGTATTTGGCGCTATCATAACTATTATTTGTGCCTTGCTGGTTGATATAGAAGATACGAGCATGCACGTAGGACTAAACGCGCTAATGGGTGCTTTCATAGCAATGCTATTCTTTATCATTGTACTGTTTGCCCATCCCTTTAGCGGCAGTTTGGCTATACAACCTAAATCGTATTACAATATATTTACGGTAGAACAGTGGTCGCAAGAACCGCCTTCAAAAAATAAATAGATCATTCTATAAATAATCGTTCAACTTATTAAATCAACTAGTTATGAAAATACATTCTATCTCAGGAATGATTGTATGCTTTTTCGCTATACTACTTCTACCTTCATGCGATTCGAATGAAAATGAAAACAAAAGCAAGCAAGCATTTGAAAATTATAAAAACAAAAGAAAACAACAAGAAGAAACCGCTATTAGCAGTAAATCTATTACTACCATTGTTGAAAATCCTAGTAGTAAGGAACTCGAAAAAATAGAGTTGGTAAAAATTGAGGATAAAACAAAACCGCTCATTACAAATAAGGATAGTAAAAAAAATGAAACGCATGGCGAGTGGTTAAGCTTTAAAGGTGAAATGGAAAAAAAATTACATGGAAATGATGAAAAAATCGAAAAGATAAAATCCAATCCGAATACAACCCCAAAAAACAACAGAAAAATACATCTTTTAGAGAAAAATAATAATGCTATAAAAAGCAGAATAAAAGAGTACAACGGAAATGTAAAACCTAAGTGGGAAAAATTTAAAACAAAAATGAATGAGGATATAAACGGAATTGCTGTTGAGCTAAACGAAATAAGCTTACACTCAATAAAATGAATAAGGCGTTCCAACAGCAATACCTTCGTCAGGCTTTTCATTTATTATTATGAAAAACAAATGCTTTGGAATTCCTGTAATTTCTACTGAAATGTCTGTAAGTTGTGTTATAAGTTTTTCTTTCACTTCACGTGTTAGCTTACCTGCTGTAAATTCAATTATTGGCATACGTCAGAATGTTATATTTTCCTTTTACTAAATGTATTAATATATTGTTTGTAAGCCAAAAATGCAATACAAACTGCAATCATACTGATAATAATACCACTATTTGAGATACTAAATAGTGTAAAAAATACGATTATAAAACTACCAAGGACCCAGAGTAAGTCAAGTATGGCAATAGCAGCAACCAATGTTTTACTTGACAGTTTTTTAACCGAAACAAACCATACAAATGCAGCAAAAATAACAAATTAGCTCCCGTTGCCGGAGCTTTTCTCCTGTAACGGCGTAAAGAAGAAGTATTTTCTTAATTAAGGTTTTCAGCACCTTTTCTGGCTTGCTCTAGGCACTTAAATTTTGGGTTCTGGGCGTTATGTTTATTTGTATAACCAAAATCTTTGGTAATAGTATCGATGTTTTAAATTGAAATCATCTTTAGACACCTTTTCCAAGAGAACAAAAATTGTTTCTTGAAAAATATCTTTAGCATCTTCCTCGCTGCCACTGTTTTTCAATATAAAGTTCTTTACAGAAGGATAATAAAATTGATATACAATCTCATACGCTTGGTTGTCCTTGGATTTAAGCCCTAAAAAGGTCTCTTGATCGGATTGGTTTTTTATGCTCATAATGTGTCTGTTTAGTAGGATTACGCTATAAGTACATTAATACCACTTACGATCCTTAAATCACCCATTTCACAAAAATAAAGATTTATTCGACCAACTCTTTTAGTTTTTTATTCATTTCAAAATAGTTGCTCGTGAAGACACGAGCAACGGCAGTAGTTGCAGTAGAAAAGCTCTTGTAACGGCTAAAAAGCCCAATTAAACGTGCTGTTTAGAATTGGGCTTTTTTGTGAACTTTATTCGCTAGTCGGCTAAATGTTATGTGCCATTTTTTTCGCTGCTATTTCAACCAATTCAAAATATAGTCCGCCACTTCTTGCCAGTTTGGTTCTCCGCAAATGAAGTGTCCACGCCCTTTGAACTCTTTAAATTCTTTGATACTATTCGTGTCTTTGTATGCTTTGAAATTTTTTAGGTTCAAGGATGCAGGCACACAATGGTCTTTCTCTCCTGCAATAAAAAGTAATGGGTTGTGAGGTTTCTTAAAGTCAATTTTTGCAAAGCTTTTTAATGTTCCTCTCGGGATGTTTCTACTTTCAGGAACTGCATATTTATCAAACACCTTGTCGGATTCTTCTCTTGTCATGGTGTTGCAAAAACCATAGTGAAACCATTTTTTAGTTGGCTCAAAAACCGAATTTCCCTTGAATGGATTTACAACAGAACCGTTAACTTTCCAAAAACTCCATTTTGTCGTTATGATTCCTTTCGGTGGTGCTCCGTCAATACAAATTCCTGCTGCTACTTTGTCCATTGAAACTAATTTTTGTACTACCAAACCAGCTAATGAATGACCAATAACAATTGGCTTTTCGGGTAAAGAGTCAATCAACTTTACGATATTATTTACAACATCTTCAAAATTCACCTTTGCTAAATTTGGATTGATTTGCTTTCTTAAATTCGTTGGATTCCCTTCGTGAAAAGGATTTGCAGGTGTATAGCATTTATATCCCTTTGCTTCAAAATAGCTTTTCCATTCTACCCAACTTTCTGGGTTTACAAATAATCCGTGTACGAATACAATTGTTTTTAATTTTGTCATTTTTTCGTTGTTTAAATTTTGTGAAAAAGAATTTGTTTGCAGTGTCAAGCACAACAAAATTGATACTAGACATTTGTTTTTTGCTTTCATAAAACAAATGTCCAACTTCTTTTTCAGCTAACTATTAACCCAAGTTAAAATCGTATTATTTGCCTGAAATTCTTTTTCTGATACGACTTAAAGAAGGCCCTTGAATACCCAAATAGGAGGAAATATGATACAATGGAATAGTATTAAAAATGTCGGGGTGGTACTTTATCAAATCTAAATAGCGCTCTTCGGGTGTTTGAAAAATAAAACTCTCTGTTCTCCTAATTGATACGTTAAAGGCTGCTTGTGCCAAAAGTCGTCCAAAAGTTTCCCACTTATGGGATTTTTTATAAAGGAAAAGTAAGTCGGCAATATTAATGTAAACCACCGAAGCGTCTGTCATCGCTTGTGTGTGATAGTCGCAAGGAATTTGGTTTATAAAACTTTTAAATGTTACCACAAATTGGTTTTGGGAATACAGAAAAACATTTTTTTCTTCGCTTGTCTTATTGTCAATAATGTAGGAACGAAAAACACCAGTGGTTATAAAACCTAAATATTTACAAACCGATTTATGTTGGTTGTAATATTCTCCTTTCTTATATTCTTTCTGTTGCCAGAAAGTAGTCGAAAGTTCAAAGTCGTCCGCTGATAAGTCTGCAAATTGGCTTAAAGCAAATTTTAAAATGTCTATTTCTGTCATTGATTACTTGTTGATGTGTGGGTCTTTCTAAAGTGTTACATAACGCGCCGTGTATGCGATGTTTGATTTCGACGCCAATAGCAGCTACTCGGCCTAAGATTTTTCACGTGCCAAAAAATTCTATAAACCCCTGGCTTGAATATTATGCTAGCAACAAGATACTATTAAAACACAAATTTATCAATTAATTTTCGATTTAGGAGCCCTACGGCTTCTTGCTGTGTCCACTGACCTATGCTATTCAAATAAGTTACTTCTACCCAAATTTTAGTCTGCCTTAAATACGATTTCTCTATGTTTAAGACCCCATTCCACGATATGTTTTATTAAATCTTTTATGGACTTGCCATGATTAGTAAATCTATATTCTACAATGATAGGTGTCTGCTGAATAATTTTCCTTTCCACCATTTTAATATCTTCCAAATAACGCAATTCTTTTGTAAGCGTGGAAGATGTAATTCGGTTCAAAACAACTTTCAGTTCGTTAAAGCGTTTGGGATCATCGCAAAGGTGGGCAAGAATTTGTCCACGCCATTTCCCGCCCACAATGTCTAAAACATCGGCTACAGCCTTGATTCCTTGCTGTTTATTTTTTACTTCCATCTGTTCATAGTAAAGCAAGTATCTTGAAAACTACCTGTATTTTAATGCTACTAAGTAGCAAATATATACTAGGTAGGTTACATTTACAAAAACAATAAAATTCAAAACCGTTTATAACTATTCCACACGGCTGATACAACTAAAAGAACGTTTAAACCCAACTACTATGAAAAAAGTAATTTATAAAAAATACGGCAGCATTGATGACTTGCAAATGAGTGAGGCGGAAATTCCGTCCATCCAACCTGATGAGCTTCTCCTAAAAGTAAAAGCGGTAGCCATAAACCCACTCGATTGGAAGAAATTGGAAGGTCAGTTAAAAATTATAACGGGCAGAAAATTTCCTAAAGGTATCGCTTTCGATTTTTCGGGAGTGGTAGAAAAGGTGGGAGAAAATGCCACAAACTATAAAATTGGCGATGCTGTTTTTGGCGCTTTAAATGCGATGAAAGGCGAAGCATTGGCCGAATATATAGTGGTGAAAGAGGAAACTATTTTTAAGAAACTGGACAGTATTTCTTTTGAAACTGCCGCAGCCATAATTAGTGTCGGTGCCGCAGCTATCTATTTGTTTGAAGAAGCAAAAATTACTACGGGCAGCGAACTGTTAATCAATGGAGCAAGCGGTGGTGTTGGCTTGCTTGCTTTACAAATGGCAAAGAAAAAGGGAATCAACGTTACAGCGGTGGCAAGTGGCGAAGGACTGAATTATATTAGAAAATGGAACCCTGACAAAACTATTGATTATAGGAAAGAAAACGTACTCGCCCAAACGGTAAAGTACAACGCCATTTTTGAACTGGCCAGCACTTTACCGTTTGGAAAAGCGAAAAAACTACTCCTGCCAAATTCTTCTTATGTAAGCACATTGCCCAATCCTATTGATATGCTTACTGCTCTTTTCAATAATATGCTTTCGTCAAAAAAGAATATCATGGTTAAGGCCAACCCTACACAAGAAATTTATCGGGAGTTATGTGACTGGTTAACCCAAAAGGACTTGGAAGTAACGGTTAACAAAACATTTCCCATAAATGAATTTAAAGAGGCTTATCGATTTGCCAAAAAGGGAGGGATACTAGGCAAAGTCGTTTTTTGCCTTTAGTACAGTGTCGGTGTAGGCATATTTTATATAACCCCTTTTGCCGTAGCATTTTGCTACGTGCTTAACTATACTGCCAGGCTTTCAGCCGAGCCATTTCAAGTAACATTTGTACTAAACATCTATTCTCAAAGATAATTTTCGCCCTTGTTGGACAAAAAGGTCGAGTAGGTAAGGGGGATTTCACCCCAAACCTCTCACAGGTAGGGTCGAGCACTGGCGCACCAATTATCCAATCGTGTTTC